>CADBGN010000064.1 GCA_902794155.1 uncultured Bacteroidia bacterium | reverse complement strand
GGGCTTTTACCAACTCATTGAGTACAAGGCCGAGGGTAATGTAATCGCCGATGTCGAAACCGAACTGAAGCGTGACGAGCGCGTCATGCGCTTCCTCACCGTGAAGCTCGACAAGCACGCTATTGCCTACAACGAGAAGAAACGCAAAAAGGCCGAAGCCGCTGCTGAAGAAGCCCAAGCCTAATGTTGAACAATTAAAAACGAAGAAAAATGGCACAAGTGAACAACAATAACGACATCAAATATCTGACTCCCATCGCAGTCGATACCAAAAGAAAGAAATACTGCCGCTTCAAGAAGAACCGCATCAAGTACATCGACTACAAGGATGCCGACTTCTTGCTGAAGTTCGTCAACGAGCAGGGCAAGATCCTGCCTCGCCGCATCACTGGCACTTCAACGAAATACCAGCGCAAGGTTGCCCAAGCCGTCAAGCGTGCCCGTCACCTCGCCCTGATGCCATTCGTAGCAGATTGTTTGAAATAATTTGAAGGAGGAAAAGACATGGATATCATTCTGAAACAAGACGTCATCAATTTAGGATATAAGAACGACATCGTCACCGTGAAGGCTGGCTACGGCCGCAATTACCTTATCCCGCAGGGTCTGGCTATCCTCGCCACCGAGCGTAACCGCAAGATCTTGGCCGAAGAGATGCGCCAGCAGGCTCACAAGGAACAAAAGATCAAGGACGAAGCCACCGAGAAAGCCAAGGCTTTGGAAGGCTTGAAGCTGCAAATCCCCGCCAAGGCTGCTGCCACAGGTAAGATTTTCGGTTCGGTCAACACCATCATGATTGCCAACGCCATCAAGGAAGCCACTGGCATTGAAGTGGACCGCAAGCACATCGTCCTCAACGAAGACGCCATTAAGGAAGTGGGCGATTACAAAGCCAAGATTAGACTCCACAAGGAAGTGGCTGTCGACATCGACTTCAACGTTTTTGCTGAATAAGATTGAACTTTTTCATAATTTTGAAAGGCTGTCTCCTTGAGGGGCAGCCTTTTTTCGTATTTTTGACGCCATGATTACAAAAGCCACCATAAAACAAATCGCCTCCCTACGACAACAAAAATACCGCAAAGAGCTCGGCCTCTTCGTCGTAGAAGGGCGCAAGATGACGGAGGAACTACTCCACTCCGATTTTGAGACGGTAGGGCTGTATGCCACTGAAGCTTTCCTCTCCGAACATCCATACTTCGACAAGGCGGAAATCGCTAGCGAAGTGCAAATGGAGCAGATGAGCGGACAAGATACACCCCCTGGTATCCTTGCTGTGGTTAAGATTCCCAAACAAGGCGAAATCATTACACAGGCTCACCTGGTGCTTGCCTTGGATGGCATTGCCAACCCTGGCAATATGGGCACACTTATCCGCACGGCCGAGTGGTTCGGCATCCATGATGTGGTGTGCAGTTCGGATTGCGTAGAGCTTTGGAACCCAAAAACGGTGCAAGCCACAATGGGATCGCTATTTAGGATGAAGGTATGGAAGACCGAGTTGCCAGCATTTCTGCAAAAGGCGAAGAACGAGGGCAAAGCCATTTATGGTGCCTTACTCGACGGAGAAAACCTGTTCCAGATAAAGGAAAAGCCTAAAGGCATCCTCGTCATCGGAAGCGAGTCGCATGGCATCCGCGAGGATGTGCTGCCTTGCATCACGCATCCCATCACCATCCCGCGTGTAGGCGACAGCGCGACCGAGTCGCTCAACGCCGCCGTGGCTGGTGCCATCCTAATGGCTGAAATGACAAGATAGGATGGTATTGCTTCGCAAGAAATATGCAGTATTCAACGCAGTTAAATCGTTCAAAAATCATTTCAAAAACCTAAAAAGAATTAGAAATAGATTTTTGATTGATTTTTAAAAAAGATTTTCTTCAGATTTCTTGCCTTCAGGCAATCCGAAAACACAAAAAAAACCGCCCCGAATGGAGCAGTTTTTTCATTCAATCGTAGGATTGATTACTTGGTGATGACAACGCGTTGGACGCTGTTGCGGCCATTGTTGTCGTACACGCTGAAGAAGTAGACACCAGCTTCAACATTCATGTCGATGGTATTAACCATGCTGTCGAGCTTCACCACACGGAGGAGCTGACCAGCCACGTTGTAGATAGCCACGTTGTTGAGGTTTTCACCTTCGAGAGTGACCACAGAAGTGGCGGGGTTAGGATAAATGCTGGCAAGTTGATTGGCAGTCTCCTCAACGCCAGTGATGCCAACATGCAAAGTAACCGGGATGTTGAATTCAGGATTTTCAACATCGTTGGTGGTAATGAGCAGGTTGGCATGATACTCTTCTCCCTCGTTCATACCAATGGTGTTGAACGTGAAGGTGATTTCCTCTTCGGTGCCACCGAGTAAGGAGCCAAAGTGCTTGTCCATCGTGACCCAGCTACCGGGGATGGGAGTACCTTCGCAAACAGCGCGAAGACAGAAGTTGTAATTGCTGTCCCAAATGTCGTCAACCAACGACCATGAACCGCCACCGCCAACTTGCAGATACCTGACACCAGGAGTCATAGCGCCATTGTCGAATACAACAGGGTAACCTTCATTTTCAATCTGTTGGAAACCAGCGGAAACAAACACATCGTAACCAGTCAACCAAATGTCTTCTGCAAAGGTGCCGGTATTCCAGTCATTACGTACAATTTGGTTTTCAGGGATGACAACTTCAGCAAGAAGTTCACCAGGAGTGCCGGAAGCATTCACCTTATAGGCACGCAAGGTAAGGTCGCCTGTAAAGCCTAAAACGCCATTCGAGTCTTCTGCGACGAAATACTTAACGCTCTTCAGCTTGGTTCCCATCACAGCACCGCCATAGGAAGCAACAGGGAACTTATTGGCAATCTCAATGTAGTTGGGATTCTGAAGACCCGTGAGGTTGGTAGGTTCACCATTGTCATAGTACATTTCTTCTTGTTGTGAGCCGCCTTCGCCATGACCGAAATCGAGCCAGCCTTCCCAATCGCCAATGGAGTTGCCATCGTTCGTGATGACAAATGTTTGCGTTGCAATGTCATCCACATCAAGCTCTTGATAGATAGCTTCTGAACTTACCGTCAATGCAGGAGCGCTTTCGCCGCCAATCTTCTTGAAGCTGAAGTTGTCGAGATAATACTCAGAGTTGGCGGCATTTTGGGGCGGGAAAAAGTCCATGGCGCCAAGAACGCGGTCGGCTTGATCACCGAAGCTATCCAAACTCCACTGCCATTCACAAACAAGAACTTCTTCTTCGCCAGGAGCGGTATAGTAATAGCGAGCCATGTCGGTATCGGTGTCGACATTCAAGCGGAAGTGCATCCAAGCATCATAGACGCAAGCAACATCAGCTGTGCCATTGCTACCAGCGTGGATGGTGCCGTGGCCAGGGGCTTGGGTCGAGGTCTGGCCATCGTTGGTCATATGGAGATAGCACTGCATAGCCCAAACACAGTTGTCGCTGTTGCTGCCATCAAAATGGTGCAGGATGTTGAAGTAGCCATTCTTGCCTTGGGGGACAAGGATGTCGAACTCGAGGTCGTAGTTACCGTTCTCTTCATTGCCGAGGAGGAGGACTTGGTCGTTGCCATAGGTGAGGTGGCCACACTGGGTGCCATCGAATTCAGCAACAACACCGTCTTCACTGCTACCAGCAGCGTTGCTCCAAGTGGTCCACCAATCGTGACCGGCAGCAATGGCTTCAACAGCAATCTTGTTGCCCACGGTGTACTCCTCGAAGGGGTCTAAAATCAAAATCTCGTCATTGCTCTGCAGCGTAACGGTGAGGTTGTCGATGTAGTACTCAGAGGTAGCAGCATTAGTGGGCGGGAAGAAATCCATAGCACCAAGGATACGGTTGGTTTCATTCTCACCGAAGCTATCCATGCTCCATTGCCATTCGGCATAAAGCTCCTCTTCTTGGCCAACCACATTGAAGTAGAGTTGGGCAACATCGTTGTCGGCATTGACATGCACGCGGAAGTGCATCCATTGATCATAGACGCAAGGCAGATCGCAGGTGCCGTTGCTACCAGCGTGTACGGTGCCGTGGTTGGGAGCTTGGGTCGAGTTCTGACCATCATTGGTCATGTGCATGTAAACCTGCATAGCCCAAACGCAATTGTCGGAGTTGTTGCCATCAAAATGGTGTAACACATTGAAATAACCATTCTTGCCTTCCGGAACCAAAGCGTCGAATTCAAGGTCATAAACACCCACCGAGTGGTCACCAAGGTAAAGAATTTGGTCATTGCCATAGGTGAAGTGAGCGGCCATGGAGCCACCAGCTTCACCAAAGACACCGTCTTCGGAGCCACCAGGATGGTTGGTCCATGTGGTCCAAGGCATACCATAGGTCTCAGCAATCTTAGCGCCGGCAACACCGTCGTTAAAATCGTAGCTCATCTGTGCGAAAACATTGCCGCAAACAAAGGCAATCATTGCAATGAGTAAAGATACTTTTTTCATTTTGTTTGAATTTTAGTTAGTATTAAGTGAATAAATTCGTTCAAAAAACGCTAAAAACACGCTGCAAATATAACCATTTTTTGTTTGTTGCAAGGGGGATGGGGATTTTTTTAGTTTAGAGTTGTTCAGTTAGAAGTTAGGAGTTGTTCAGTTGACGCTTTGCGTCATTGACTCCGTCGAATCTTCGATTTGCGAGGAGGTACGACGAAGCAATCTAGAGTCGAGTCGTTAGTTGTTCAGTTATTCAGTTAGGAGTTGGGAGTTAGGAGTTGGAGGTTGCCGTTTTGCTTCAATGCGAGGCACGAGCAAAAACAAATCCATCTCTTACTTCTCTTTCGCCTCTTTCCAATATGAAATCATCTCTTCGATGCTGAGGTGCTGCACGCCTTTGCCTTGTTCGCGAGCTCTTTGCTCTATGTATGCGAAGCGCTCGCGGAACTTTTTGTTGGTCTTTTCGAGGGCATCGTCAGAATTCACGCCAATATAGTTGCCATAAGCCGCCAATGCGAAAAGTAGGTCGCCGTATTCCTCTTCAATATGTGCAGTGTCTTCAGGTTTTTGCAATGCCTCAATGAGCTCACTCTTCTCCTCCTCCACTTTTTGCCAAGCTTGCTCAGCGGTGGGCCAGCGGAAACCCACGCCAGCAGTCTTCTGCGCCATTCGATAGGCCTTCAACAAAGAGGGTAATCCCTCTGGCACGCCACCCAACACACTGCGATTGTGCTCGCGCTCCAATTTTATTTTCTCCCAATTCTGTTCCACTTGCTCTGCATTCTCAACATGCTCATTACCAAAGATATGCGGATGACGCACAATCATCTTGTCACAGATACCGTTGAGCACATCAGCAATATCAAAGGCACCTTGCTCCTGCCCTATCTTGGCATAAAAAACAAGATGCAGCATGAGGTCGCCGAGTTCCTTCTTCACTTCATTGAGATCGTCGTTGAGGATGGCTTGGCTGAGTTCGTACGTTTCCTCAATGGTGAGGTGGCGCAAACTATGGATGGTTTGGGTGCTGTCCCAAGGGCAGCCCGCACGCACAGCATCCATAATATCTAAAAGTCGCTTGAAAGCTAATAGTCTTTCGTCCATAGTAACATTATTTGAAGATGCAAAGGTAGGGAATATTATTAAATGTTGAGATTCTCTTCGAAAATGGGAACCAGATTGCCAGGTTGTAGGGCTGTCATATTATGGCAGCCGCTTATATTGGGTTTGCCCAAGCGGCTGCCACGATGTGACAGCCCTACCGACCATCATTCCCGAAGGGAATCTCCCTGCTTTTCATAGTTTTTTTTGTACCTTTGCAGCCCCAAACCGAAAGGTCCGACGAAGTCAAGTGAAGCGACAAAAAAGCCATATCATTTTCCTCGTGCTGCTCACCTTATTATTAATAGGGAAGGCCGCAAGCGCCCAACTCAGCAACCGTAACTATGAGATAGAAGCGCGGATGCATTATGGCTACATGTATTTTCAAAACGACGAATACCATTCAGCCTTAGGACGTTACAGCCGTCACACTCCCAGTTATGAGATCTCGCTGCATCGCAACACCTACGGTGAACAGCGTTGGGAGGTGCTGCACAACTACCCTTCCATTGGGCTCACCTTCTATTACTCGAGCTTCGGCAACGACAGCATCACGGCCGAGTTAGGCAGGGTGTTCGCCCTCTACCCTTTCATTAACTTTCCCATCACGCCTGGCACTAACAGCAGGATGACTTTCAAATTGGGTGTAGGCGTTGGCTACCTCACCAACAAATTCGACCCGAAAGAGAATTACCACAACTATGCCATCGGATCGCATGTGAATGCAGCGATTAATTTGTCGTTCGAATACCGCCAACGCATCATCGACCGCCTGCATTGGGTAACCTCGGCAGGCCTCACTCACTTTTCAAACGGTGCCACACGCTCGCCCAACATGGGCATCAACATACTCAGCGTCGCCACGGGACTATCGTGGTATCTGGCACCGCCCAAAACCCATATTGACAAACGCTTGCGCCCCAAAAACTACCTCTTTGAATTTGATGGCAAGCGGCATTTCGTTACCGACTACCAATACACTTTGGGTTTTAAGGACATGAGCCAAGAATACGGTACGCACCAATACTTCTTCGTTCACGACTTGGCCGCCAATTTCATGTTCCAGATTTCGGAGCGTGACCGTTTGGGACTCGGTCTTGAGTTGGTCTACGACTATTCCGACAAAATCACCAAGCCCGACTGGAACTTGTATCTGAAGCCCGGCTTCTTGATTTCCTACGAGATGCTGCTCGACCGCGTCAGCTTCATGTTCAACGTCGGTTTGCGCAACAATGTGCCGCTTAACTCACCGACCTTCGGCATGTTGTTCTACCAAAAGGTTGCCGCTCGCTACTATTTCAACGAAAACCTCTTTGCCACACTTGCTTTCACTACCTACGACATCAAGGCCGACTTCATCAGTTTCGGCATAGGCTACCACATACAGCACAAATACTACTTACCCCGTTATGAAAAGAAACGTCATCGCAGTCCTGTTTTTCCTCGTTAGTTTGATAGCCACATCATGCAACAAGATGGACCAGCTCTTCAACAACGGAGAGCCCGTCACCGAACAGCGTGAAGTGGAGCAACGTTTCAACGCGATTTCAATGTATAACAATGTGAATGTCATGCTTGTACATAGTAACCACCCGCATTTGGAACTCAACTGTCCCAAGAACCTCATCGACAAAGTGACCACCGAAATCGAAGGGGACACCTTGGTCATCAAAAACGAAAACGAATACAACTGGCTGCGCAGCTTCGACTACAGCATCGACTTGACGGTGTATTACGACAGCCTACGCGAAGTAAATTTCGCCTCTGTCGGGGATTTGCTCTGCACAGATTCCATTAGAGGATATGGACTAAAGACCATCGACACGACATTAGGCATCGTCGACACCCTCGTGATTCGCAATTTCAACCTCAACATAAACGAAGGATGCGGCGACATCGACCTCACGTTCAAATGCAACGTGGTGAAAAACAACTTTGGCAATGGTACATCAAAGGTAACTTTCAGAGGATCAGCTGAATATACAGAAATCATTATGCGCAGCTATGGCGTAGTCCATGCTGAAAACCTCAATTCCAACTTCGTCAGGGTGCAATCGCATTCCACCAACGACGCTTACGTTTGGGCCAGGACCAAGCTCACCGTTTGGCTCTATAGCATTGGAAACGTGTATTATAAAGGTCGTCCTTGGATCGTCAAAGAATGCACCAGCGATGGAGAAGTCATCAAATTGGAAGAGTAAAAATATTTCGTTAGGAAAAATGGTTTTTGGTATGAAATTTGTAAGCTTTTTGGTGATTAGACCATCCAAATTGGAAACAAATAAAAACACACAATAAAATGAAAGCGTTAAGACTCATACCGTTTATTGCCTTAATGGCCTTCGTTAGCTGCTCGGCCAATCGCCAAACGGCTAAAGACGACACCTACTATTCGCCTTATGGCAATACTGGTGGACAAATGGCCACCAGCAACGGCTCATACGTGAGCCCCAGCATCAGCAGCAACTCGGAATATGACTATCAGGCCTACTATTCCGACAGCAAGAATTACGTCAACAATGCCGATCCCGTCTACCAGACCACTGAGACGGTGACTGACACGAATGGCGTGGTATACACCACCACTGAGACATATTACGATGCCGACTTCGCTACACGAATCAAGCGTTTCGGCACACAGGCCTCCTCCAATAGAGACTACTATGACGACTATTACACAAGCTCTGGCGGTGACACCTACATCTACGTCAATAGCTATGACCCCTTCTATTGGGACTACTACCCGACCGTTTACGTAGGTTGGGGCTATCGTCCTTACTGGAGAACCTATTGGGGTTGGGATCCCTATTGGGGCTACTCTTGGTATCCCTACTCCTATTGGGGCTATTCATGGTACCACTACTCCTACTGGCACAATCCTTATTGGGCCTACGACTGGGGCTGGCATCACCCCTATCATCATCACCATCACCATTGGGATGGTCACCACGGCGGTCATCACAACGGTGGAATGGGTGGCGGCAGCGGCTTCGGCAACTATGTTGCCAGCGTCAGACATGGCAGTGCCACTGGTGGATCGATGAGTCGTGCCTTGCCCAACAATGGTCGAAGCAATATAACAAGCGGTGGCAGCATGTCACGTCCACAATCGATGGGTAATTCTTCCTCGGTTCGCGTGGGTAGCAGCTCAACCCGAGCTAACACCAGCCGTCCTACGGTGAGTAACAGACCGACGAGCGCAAGCCGCCCCACAACAGGGACCAGCGGACGCACCAGTAGCAGCGCCGTTACTCAACGTCCTGCCAATTCAGGTAACACCAGCACTAGCCAAAGCAGCGAACGTCAGAGCTACACATCACCCAGCAACAGCCGTACATCACGCTCCAGCTCTGAATACGTACGCCCGCAGTCATCCTCGTCAAGGAATTCTTCCTCTTCGAGCTCCTACAGCGGCAGCTATAACAGAAGCAACAGCTCCTCAAGTGGTTCTTCATACAATAGAAGCAGTTCTTCCTCGTCGAGGAGCTCTTCGTCAGGCAGCTACAGCAGGGGCAGCTCCTCGTCAAGCTCAAGCCGCAGCTCGGGTAGCAGCTACAGTGGCGGGGGCCGCAGTTCAAGCTCCTCAAGCCACAGCTCAAGCAGTCATAGCTCAAGTGGCGGAAGCCGTGGCGGCGGCGGAAGAAGATAATTTCCAATCCGTCAACGTACAATAAGAATAAAAGACTACCTTTGCAGATTGAAAAGCAAGGTAGTCTTTTTTTATCATGACGACAATGAAAAGAACACTTACTACAATCATAGCACTCCTTTTTGTCATCACCGCTTTTGCACAAGGTACCGACGACGCATGCCTGTTCTCGCAGACCTATTATCAAGGCACTGCCAAAGCCTTGGGTATGGGCAATGCCATGGGGGCGGTTGGTGGCGATATGACCTCCGTCTGCATCAACCCAGCTGGCATGGGAATCTATCGCCGCACCGAATTCACCACCACCCTCAGTCTGATGGACAACTACCTTTCTTCCACGTATTATGAAACTACCAACGGCGCCAACAGAATGCGCCTATCCATACCCAACCTAGGTTATGTCGGCACAAAACAAAGGAGCAACTACCGGCCCTTGCGTTACACCCAGTTTGGCATCGGCCTCACCCGCACCAACGACTTCAACATGAATACCTTTAGCAAGGGCATCAATCCAACCAGTTCGAAGATCGACTCTTATTTGGATCGAATCAACGGCTATTCCCCCGATTATTTTCATGACGACTTCCCCTACGATATCTATCCGGCTTGGAGCACTTATCTCATTGACCTCTATGAGGATGATATGGGTGAATATTTTGGCAGTCCCGTGCCTCAAGGCAACATCTGGCAAGGCCAGGAAAGCGAGTTCAAGGGGCGTTCAGAATCTTGGACATTTGCTGGTAGCGCCAACTACTACGACAGGCTCTTCGTCGGCATGAGCGTTGACTTGGCACACATCAAACGTTGGGGCGCTAGGACGTTCCAAGAAAGCCGCGTTGAGGGCACAGACACCGAATTCAACCAATGGCACTACAGGGAAGACCTCAGCAGCACCGGATGGGGCGTCAACATGAAAGCAGGTCTCATCTTCCATGCCACCCACTGGCTCCGCCTCGGTGCAGCCTTCCACTCGCCCACCCTCTACAGCTTCGATGAAACTTGGCAAACCGAGACAGAATCGCAAATCCTGGGCATCACGAGAAAAAGCCTCAGCCCCGAGTCGAGCTACGAATACACTTTCATCAGTCCACTGAAATGGGTTGGAAGTATGGCTTTCGTTGTGGGAAATCAAGGCATGATCAGCCTCGATGCTGAATACACTAACTACGGTGCAGCACGTTTCAAGGCCAGCGACTATGACTACAGTGCAGTCAACGACGACATCAAAGGCACATACGGAAAGACCTTCAACTTCCGTCTGGGTAGCGAATGGCTGCTAGGAAAATCCTATCTGAGATTAGGTGCAGCCTATTACGGCAGTCCTTTCGGCCTCGGCGAAACGGGCGGCAGTGTTAAGAAAGCCTCATGTGGCATCAGCGTATCCGTGACAGACGACACCACCTTCGACTTCGCTTACGAGCTGACCTATGGTAAATCCTACCACACCCTTTACGATGCCGGAGCGTTGGGTATAGAACCCGTCACACAAAAACAAATCAAGAACCTTATAGCAGCTACCCTCAAAGTACGCTTCTAAAAGAAAAAAGGCTGCCCGAAACGAGCAGCCTTTTGTTTGAGATTCACACAGCTTATGCGTTGTATTGTGCAATGATGCCCTTGTCGACAAGGATACGACCGCAATACTCGCAAACGATAATCTTCTTGTGTGTGCAGATGTCTAACTGATGTTGTGGAGGAATACGGTTGAAGCAACCTCCACAAGCCTCATCAAAGATGCCAACCACAGCAAGACCATTACGGGCATTCTTACGGATGCGCTTATAGGCCACAAGAAGACGGTCTTCGACCAACTTTTCGCAGTCGGCCGAACGCTGAAGCAACTGTTCCTCTTCCTTCTCAGTACCTTCCACCAGCGACTGAAGCTCCTCTTTCTTCTCATCCAGTGAAGTCTTCAGCTCGGCGAGACGCAATTGAGCCTCGGCCACTTTGGAGGCCACATCGTTGTCCTTAGCCGTAATTTCTCTAATACGCTTCTCCGACAATTGGTTATCAAGTTGTTGATACTCAATTTCCTTAGTCAGTGAATCGTATTCACGGTTGTTGCGCACATTGTTCTGCTGGTCCTCATATTTCTTGATCAGAGCCTCGGTCTCCTTGATCTTAATCTTGTAGTCCGAGATATCCTTCTGATGTTTCTTGCTTTCTTCCTTGAAGTTGGTAATACGGGTCTCCAACCCAGCGATTTCATCCTCAATATCTTGAATTTCAAGAGGCAGGTTGCCACGATAGGCACGAATCTCGTCAATTTTGGAATCGACCTGCTGCAAGGTATAAAGAGCCACCAACTTCTGCTCAACGCTCACTTCAACGGGATCCACCTCAGGTTTGGGAGCTGCTTCCACCACGGCAGGAGTTTCTTCCTTCTCGACTGGAGCTTCCTCTACTACCTCAGGTTGGGGTTCTGCAACTGCAGTTTTCTTTGTCGACTTCTTAGCTTTCTTCTCCTCAACGGCCTCGTCCTTCTCTTCGGATTCGACAGTGGATTTTGTAGTTTTTTTTGTAGCCTTCTTGGTTTCCTTAACTTCTTTAACCTCAGTGGATTCGGCCACCTCGGCAACTTCTTTGATTTCTTTCTTAGCCATATTGTGATTACTTATTTCTTACAAAATAATGAACCGAATTCGTCTTGGTTTCGGCGATTTCGGCTGCAAAGGTAGGAAATTTTTTCCTAATTAGTTCAACTATTAATTCTTTCGTAAATTGTTCGGTCTCAAAATGTCCGCCATCAATCAGCAAGATGTTACCTTCTGGAACAAAAAAGTCGTGGTATTTGATGTCAGCAGTGAGATAGGCATCAGCTTTATGACGCAAAGCATCGGACATAAAAGGCGTTCCCGAGCCACCACATAGCGCAACTTTTTGGATTTGCCGCCCAATTAATGCTGAATGGCGAAGGCATGGGGAACCGATGGTTTCGGCAATATGACCTAAGAAATCGGTCTCATCCATCGGATTATCAAACGTGCCGATCATCCCAGCGCCACATATTTCGGGTGCAGCCTCAGAGGGTTGAAGCAGGTGCAGGTTTTTCAGTCCAAGCCTTTCGGCTAGCACGCGACTCACGCCCCAATAGCTGTTGTCCAAGTTGGTATGCATCGAAATCATGGCAATATCGTGCTTGACGGCCTTTATCACGGCACGCTCAATATAGGTTTCGGGCGTCAAATGTTTCAAACCTCGGAAAATCAATGGATGATGGCTGATGATAAGGTCGCAGTTTTTGGCAACAGCTTCATCCACGACTTCCTCAGTGATATCCAAGCAAACCAAGGCTTTACGAGCTTCAGCATGGTGATGCAGTTCAAAATGTCTTTTACAAGCATAAATTCAAAATTGAGGCTCAAAATTAGGAAAAAATGTCTAATTTTGACCCCTACAATGAGAATTTTACTGCTACCCATATCGTTTCTGTACCATATTGTGCTGGCAATCAGGCACAAGCTATATGATTGGCATATCTTGAAAAGCACTCGGTTTGAAAAACCCGTGATATGCGTTGGCAACCTCAAGCTCGGCGGAACGGGAAAAACGCCCCACACGGAATACCTCATCCGTCTTTTGAAGAACGACTACCGAGTGGCCACCTTGAGTCGTGGCTATGGCAGGCGTACCAAAGGCTTCAAGTTGGCAGAAGCTTCAAGCAAATACGAAGATTTGGGCGACGAGCCTTTGCTCTATTTCAAGAAATATCCAGGTATTCAAGTCGCGGTGGACGAAGACCGGGTGGATGGTGTGACGCACCTGCTTTGGGAGCAGGGGGTCGAAGTTGTCCTTTTGGACGACGCCTTCCAACATCGAAGCATAAGTGCGGGATTGAACATCCTTCTGACGGAATACCAGCGTCTTTACATGGACGATTACCTCTTCCCTACCGGCACCTTACGCGATGTGAGGTCGGCTGCCAAACGCGCCGACATCATCGTAGTCAGCAAGGCGCCAAAAGAATTAAGCGAGGAAGAAAAGCTTCAGATAACCAACAAATTAAACACTTCCGATAGTCAAAAGGTGTATTTCTCCTACTTGGAACATGCGGCTTTGCAACCTTTGAACGAAGCGGCAAAAGTGTTCCCTCCTGAAGAAGCAAATGGCGCTTTTGCATTTTGCGGCATCGGCAATCCCAAGCCTTTTGTCGAGGAACTGAAAAAGCGCTATCATGCCGTTGATTTTCTGCCTTTTGGCGACCATCATGCCTACAAGGAAAACGACATGAAAGCCGTTTTGAATTGGTTTGAGAAACTCGACGGAGAGAAGAAAATCATCGTCACAACCGAAAAAGATGCTGTGCGATTGACAAATTCTCACTATCTTTGTCAATTTGAAGGTGTACCGCTATACGAATTACCCGTCACGGTGCGTTTTCATGAAGAAGAGAAGTTTAACGAAGAAATATTGAGTTATGTACGAAAGAATGCTCACCACGATTGATTTCATCAACAATAAGACCAACGGATTCAAGCCCGAGGTCGGCGTCGTGTTAGGATCTGGCTTAGGCGGCTTGGCCAATGGCATCGATGTAGAATATGCCATCCCTTATTCAGAGATTCCAAATTTCCCCGTCTCAACGGTGAAAGGCCACCAAAGCCAGTTGCTGTTTGGCACCATTGCCGGTCGCAAGGTCATCGCCATGCAAGGACGATTCCATTATTACGAAGGTTATCCGATGAGCGAAATCGTCTTCCCTATCCGCGTAATGATGAAACTGGGCATCCAATTCCTCATCCTCAGCAATGCTGCTGGAGGTTTGAACCCAGCCTTTAAGGTGGGCGACATCATGATCATCAACGACCATATCCATGCCATGCCCAATCCTTTAATCGGTCCACATGACGACCGCTTCGGTGAGCGTTTCCCCGACATGAGTGAGCCTTATGACAAGCGTCTGATCAAGCTAGCCGATGAAATCGCTTTGGAGAAAGGCATCTGGGTGCAGCACGGTGTGTATTGTTCCACTTCGGGGCCAACCTACGAAACCCCCGCAGAGTGCCGTTATTTCCGCATCATCGGTGCCGACACCATCGGCATGTCGACCACGCCTGAAGTCATCGTGGCAAGGCAAGGCAAGTTACCCGTCTTTGGCTTGAGCATTGTCTCCGACATGGGCAACATCTATGGTGTTGACCATATCAGCACCATCACGCATGAGGAAGTCATCAAGGCAGTGAATGCTGTGGAGCCCAAACTCATCACCCTCATCACCGAACTCATCCGCCGCTCGTCCGAAATCCAATTCTGATGGCCGTCTATTTCGTTACCGATTTTCATCTGGGCATCCCCTCGCTCGAAGACAGCCAGAAGCGCGAGCGCAAGCTGTTGCGCTTCCTCGATGGCATCCGTCCCAACTGCGAAGAGCTATACCTGATGGGTGACTTATTCGACTTCTGGTTTGAGTATAAAACCGTGATCCCGAGAGGTTTTGTCCGTCTGCAAGGCAAGTTGGCCGAATTCACCGATGCGGGCATTCCTGTGCATTTGTTTATCGGCAACCACGACCTTTGGTCGTTTGGCTACCTGCACGACGAGCTAGGAATTGAACTGCATCGCGAGCCTGTCATCAAGACCATCAAAGGAAAGAAGTTCTTTTTGGTCCACGGCGACGGCAGAGGCCCTGGCGACAAAGGCTACAAGTTTCTGAAGAAGGTGTTTGAGTGCAAGTTCAACCAATTCTTATTCAGATTAATACACCCAGATTTCGGCATCGGTTTATCTTTAAAGTGGTCTCACAACCACCGTCTGAAAAAACTCAAGAACGAAGTAGAGCGCGGCTATTACGATGACATCCCAAACACTCGACTCTACCAATACGCCCAAGAGCAAGCAAAGCTCGACCCCAGCATCGACTTCTTCGTCTTTGGCCACCAGCATAAACCCATGCAATACAAGACCGGCGATCATGCCTTGACCACCGTCGTTGGCAATTGGATTTATGACTTCACTTATGCCGTATTTGACGGAGAAACAGTAGAATTGAAAAAATTTGAATCTTAAATTTTAAATTTTGAATTTTAAATACTTACGATTATGCAAATCACAAAGAATTACATTGAAGCCAACAAGGAGCGTTTCCTTGAAGAACTCTTTGGCTTGATTAGAATCCCATCCATCAGCTCCGAATCGGCCCACAAGCCGGATATGATCCGCTGTGCCGAATACTGGCGCGATGCCATCCTGGCCGCTGGTGCCGACAAGGCCGAGGTGATGCCTACCGAGGGCAACCCCATCGTCTACGGTGAGAAAATCATCGACCCGAAGCTGCCTACTGTGCTCGTTTACGGCCACTATGATGTGATGCCCGTCGACCCCATCGACCTGTGGCACACCGACCCGTTTGAACCCGTCATCAAAGACGGCAAGATCTGGGCTCGCGGCGCCGACGACGACAAAGGGCAGTCGTTCATGCACGCCAAGGCCTTTGAGACCATGGTGAAGACCAACACCCTCCCCTGCAACGTGAAGTTCATGCTTGAAGGCGAAGAGGAAATCGGCTCGGGCAGCCTCTCGAAGTGGGTCGTGGATTATAAAGACCTTGTCAAGGCCGATGTCATCCTCGTGTCCGACACCTCGATGATTGGTCCCGATGTGCCGAGCATCACCACGGGCCTTCGCGGTCTCGCCTACTGGGAGATTGAAGTCACTGGCCCCAATGCTGACCTCCACTCCGGCCTCTTCGGTGGCAGCGTGGCCAACCCACTCAATACCCTCTGCGAGATGATCGCCAAGTGCATGGACGAGAACAACCACATCACCATCCCGCACTTCTATGACGACGTCATCGAGTGCTCCGCCCGCGAGCGTGAATTGCTCAACATGGCCCCTTACAACGAGGAAAACTATAAAAACAGCCTCGGTGTGAAAGCACTGCGCGGCGAGGAAGGCTACACCAAGATCGAGCGCGTCGGCATCCGTCCCACCTTCGACCTTTGCGGTATGTGGGGTGGTTACACCGGCGAAGGTGCCAAGACCGTGCTGCCTTCGAAGGCATACGCCAAGCTCTCCTGCCGTCTCGTGCCCGACCAAAACAACGAGAAGATTGCCGTGTTGGTGAAGGACTATCTGGAGAAGAACGCTCCCGACTATGTCACCGTGAAGGTCACGCCGCTGCACGGTGGACAAGCCTATGGTTGCCCTGTTGACTTACCTGCCTACAAAGCCGCTGAAGCCGCCTATATGGACACCTATGGCAAGCAGCCCATCCCGATGCGTTCGGGCGGCTCGATTCCGATTATCGCCAGATTCGAGGAAGTGCTGGGCATCAAGTCCATCCTCATGGGCTTCGGTCTCGGCGAAGACGCCATTCACTCACCCAATGAGAACTACCGCCTCGACCACTTCTACAAAGGCATCGAGACCATTATCGCCTTCTATCAGCATTTCGCCAAAGGCGGTGAGATTGCCTAAAAGTTTGCAACACAACAAAATGAAAAAGGAAGAGTCGCTTGACTCTTCCTTTTTTGCATCATACCGCTCGGTTGATGTCAATCAATGACATGCTGATAGTATGTTCCTTCCTGGAAATTCTTGATACCATCCTTCAAGAAAGCCACAAAAGCATCCTTGTCTAAATCATAGGCACGAGGCTTCATCAGCAGGTTGCCGTTGTGGTCCATCAAGCAGTAGTACGGTTGGGCGTTGGTGCCGAATTTCGAGATTTGGAAGTCGGCATACTTGCGGCCGATGGTTTTCTTCTCCTTGCCATCGTAGGTTGAAGTGTACCATTCGTTTTCAGGCAATGAAGTCTTGTCATCGACATACAAGGCGCAGATGACAAAGTCGTTGCGCAGCATGTCTTTCACACGCGGGTCGCTCCACACATTGGCCTCCATTTCACGACAGTTCACGCAGCCGTGGCCCGTGAAGTCGATGAAAATCGGTTTGTTCGTTGCTTTTGCGGCGGCCAAGGCTTGGTCATAATCGAAATAACCTTTCAGGTTATGGGCAAGATGGAAGAGATCGGCATATTTCACTTCCTCATCAAAGGTTGCCACAGCTTGGGCTTCGCCTTGGGGTGCCACAGCCATGTTTGCCATCTTAGCATCCACGTACTCTATTACTTTTTCGCTGTTTTCCTCAATGATTCTGTTGAGGTCAAAGTCGAGGGTCTGCTTGGGTGGCAGATAACCCGAGAGGGCCTTCAAAGGTGCACCCCACATGCCGGGAATCATATAAATAACGAAGACAAAGTCGATAATGATGAGCACCAAACGGAACACGCCCAATTCCTTGACTTCCTTTTCGCCTTTGAAACGCAGCTTGCCGAGGAGGTAGAGACCCAGCAAGGCGAAACACACAATCCAGATGCCAAGATAAACCTCACGGTCGAGCAGGTGCCAGTGGTAGGTTTGGTCAGCCACGCTGAGGAACTTGAAGCCCAGTGCGACTTCGATGAAGCCCAGCACCACCTTCACCGAGTTGAGCCAGCCGCCGCTCTTAGGCAGACGCTGCAACAGGTTCGGGAAGAAGGCAAACAAGGCAAACGGAAGAGCAAAGGCCACGGCAAAAGCGAACATCGTTACAATGGGAGCCCAGAACTCGCCCGAGGTCGACTTGATAAGCACCGTACCCACAATGGGACCCGTGCAGGCGAATGACACTAAAACCAAGGTCAAGGCCATGAAGAAGATACCGCCAAGGTTCTTGGTGTTTTGCTTGCTGTCGCTCTTGTTCACCATATTGCTGCCCAGTGTGATTTCGAAGGCACCGAAGAACGAGGCCGCGAAGATCATGAACACCAAGAAGAAGATGATGTTGGGCAGCCAGTGCGTGGCCAGCCAGTTGAAGATGTCGGCCGTAACGCTGTTACCACCTACGAGCCAAGTCACCAGGATGATGATGGCGATGGGAAGCGTATAGAGGGCAACTATGAATACAAAGTACATAAAGGCTTTGAAACGACCTTGCGCCTTGCTCTCGCCCTCGCCATGCATGAAGAACGACACGGTCATGGGAATCATGGGAAACACACAAGGTGTGAGCAAGGCGGCGAAGCCCCACAAGATGGCTTCGAGAATCATGCTCCAAATATTGGATTTCGTTCCAGCATTGGCCTCAGGCTCAGCGGCTTCAATTACTCCATATTGCAGGTCGACATCCTCCGTCAGTGAGACGCACTGCCCATCCTTGCAGGCTTGGTAATTGATTTCACCCGTGATGGGGAATCCGCCATCTTTCAGTTTGCGGAAGGTCTGGGCAAACTGCGCCGTGCCAGCAAACTGCTTGTATTCCACCTCAAAGATGTCATCATAAAACATAGGCACATCTGTAAGGTCACGAGCCTCACCTACCGCCTCGAAAAACTCCGAGGTCTTGATGTCGAACACCGTAGGAAGCGGTCCCAAGTCGGGCATCTTGGTGGAATAGATGTGATACTCGGGGTCGATGGTGGCAGTGGCCACAATGTCAAATTCCGTCTCGTTAAGGTCTTGGACTACAATAGACCATTTGACAGGTTCGATAATCTGTGCACGCACCTGCATTGGCATAACAGCGATAAAGGCCAACAGCAGGCAATAGAAAAATCGTTTCATAAGAGATTTAGAATTAGTTTGCAAACAATGATACTTAATATATTAAGGTGCAAAAATAAGAAGATTTACAACACAATCGAGAAAAAACATAATTTTACCGACAAAGAACAAAAAAGGCCGTTCTCAATAGCGGCCTAATCTACATTCAAAAACGGTCTTTGTGTCGTTAACAATCTTGAAACGGTCATCGATGCGGTAGCCCACCACCCAAAGGATTTCGCCATCCGCGGAAACCAAGAGCCAAACATTTTGTTTTTGGTATTCCGTAAACTTCTGATCCACAAAGAAATCACTCAACAGCTTGGAACCTTTCATGCCTAAAGGATGGAAACGGTCAGCATTCCGCCAATGGCGCAAGGTCAAAGGAAAACTCAATTTGTCGAAATCCAATTGAGCCACTTCGGATGACTTGTCTATGATGAAATCGGCAGTTTTCTCCAATTTGGAGAAACGAAGATGCACGGGTGAAAGAATTTCCTCCTCCCCTATTTGAATTAGGATTTCATCATCTGTTTTCTCCTTTATTTCAGAGAGTTGCAAATCATCCCTACCGATAACAAGGCAATGCGTTGGTGAACAGTATTGATTTCCAATACCCGTTCCGAGGGCATCATAGATAAAGTGGCATTGGTCGGTGTTGGAGGAATGCTGAATGAGGAATGCGTTGAATATCACCGTTATATTCTATGATTTGACCCAGTTTCTCTTGTAGTAATTCTCTATATAGTTCATTTTCAGCGGCAAGATGTTCCAATGACTTATACAAACAATGCCGAGCCTTTGGTTGCAGCTCATCGAAAACAGGTAATAGCTGGTTGCGGATTCTATTGCGTAAATAGACCGACTCCACATTGGTATGGTCTTCCCGCCAAACGACATGATTTTCAACAGCATACTTTCGGATTTGTTCTCGCGAAGCCCACAACAATGGACGAATGATAACGCCATTTTGTGGCTTCATGCCTTTCAGCCCGTTGAGGCCTGCGCCGCGCAATAAGTTGATGAAGAAAGTCTCGGCTTGGTCGTCGGCATGGTGGGCTACAGCAATTTTGTCATAACCCAACTGCTGCCTCAACTGCTCAAACCAGGCATAACGCAGGTCTCGGGCTGCCATTTCAATGGAAATGCCATATTTTATAGCATATTTCTCGGTTTCAAAATGCTTTACGAAGCACTGTATTCCACGATTTTCCGCGAACTTGCGCACAAACCAATCGTCACCATCTGACTCATGGCCGCGCAAATGGAAATTGCAATGTGCCGCGACAAATTCCACCTTGGCTTTCAGCAACAAATCCGCCAAAACCATGGAATCGATGCCGCCGCTGAGGGCCAGAATGAGTTTGTCGCCCTCGGCAATCAGATTATACCTATTAATATATAGTTGAAACTGGTCGAGCATTTTCAATGTTTTATCACAAACTTTCCAAATCTATGACCGTCTACTTGAACGAAATACAATCCTACTGGATAATTATTTGTTTCAATCTTTACTTGCTGGTTTTCGGCAATAAAAGCATCCATCAATTGTCCCATAGCATTATAAACCCGAATCATGCTTAAGCCTTCTACCGATAGATTCACAAAGACATCAGCTGGATTGGGGAAAAGGCTGATAAACTGCTCATTATCTTCCTCTACTTCTGCGTAGCATTGGTAAACTTGTATCCCAAACGGTAAAAAAGCATCAACTATAGATTGAAAATCCGAAATTTCAAAATTATACCATGAAGACAATACAATGGAACGATCAGGGGCTATGAGCATAAAGAAAGGATCTCCAGGAATACGATAGTTGAAACGCACTTCTTCCCCTCCTCTTTCCTTACTGATTGTAGGGTATTCCACACCAAATTCCTCACACCATTTCAAACACATACTCACATTATCAGAGCCAGAGATTTCCATATAATACACATCCTTGTCATTGCAGCCGAAGTAATAGTAGGATTCCTCAACATAAGGCATCAATTCTCGGCATGGTCCACAGGTATAATGGAAGAAATCAATAAAAACATACTGACCACCATCCAAAATATCATACAAATGTATGTCATTGTCATGGCAATCGACTGCGACAAAATCAGGGGCTTCAAAACCTATTGATACCGTATCGGAAATGTATTCGGAACCATCCTCAAAACAAGAAACCACATAATAATGATTATCCTCAAAAGGAACATAGTGCCCTTGGTAACAAGTATCTGCCGTTGTAACCATCATGTAATTCGTCCAAGACCATCGTTTATAGAACACATGATAGTACGAGGCTCCTTCAACGCCATCCCAAGACAATCGGAAACACCCGTCAATCAGTGAAGCATTAAGATTTGCAGGTGCAGTATGGTCACCCCATTCGCAATTCGATGGGGTAAAACCGAAGGCTTCCAATTCTTCCCCAATGTGATATCCCAATGGCTCCTGATAAATTTCATGGTTGGGACATACCAAAAGATAACCGTTATTGCCCGAATAATAAATGCAATTATAGTAATTAGAATAGAATTGGTTCCCTCCACCATCCATTCCAATCACAGGAAATTCGATGCTTCGGGCTTCTTCCCATGACCGACAAACAGAATCATTCTTTGTAGGTAAAACCTCCATGAAAAACAGGTCACGTCCATTGCAGCCAAATTGGTGATAGACACTAACGAATGTTGTTGTTTGTGAAGTCGTATTCGTATTCGTCACAAAGTGAATCAACACATATTGTCCACCATCGAGCAATTCAAACAGATTGTATTCCACGCCACGACAATCCGTGAAAGTAAAATCCTCAACTTCGGGTGGACACTCAGCCTTCAATGTCCAACATAGTGCAAGAAACGCCAAAAGGAATAATACTTTTTTCATGTTCTGATAGTTTATGGTTACGTTGATTGCAAAAGTACAAAACTCTCACAATCTGCAAAATAAATCATTTCTTTTTCTTCACCGAGAAACCAAAGCCACCGATTTTCTCACCGAGGCCGTAATACTTTCCGTGGGAATAAGCCAAAGGCTTAGCATGATTCAATTGGAATGCGCCTGTGCCCTTGTCGATGAGTTTCTCCTCCGCATTGATGGCCACCACTTCTGCAATGAACATATCGTGAGAGCCCAGTTCCTTCACTTCCACCACCTTGCACTCGATGCTCAACGGCGACTCGGCAATCAAAGGGGCTTTTACGATTTGGGCAGGCTCGGTGTGCAGGTGCATCTCCTTGAACTTGTTGTAGTCGCGGCCTGAGCGCACGCCGCACCAGTCCGTGGCAGCGGCCAGTTCTTCCGTCGTCAGGTTGATGACGAACTCCTTGTTTTTCATGATGAGTTCGTGCGAATGGCGTTCCTTGCGGACGGAGATATAGCACATGGGCGGGTCGGAGCAAATCGTGCCCGTCCAACCGATGGTGATGATATTGTAGTTTTCCTCGCAGTCGCCGCAAGTGACCATCACGGCGGGCAAAGGATAAATCAGGGTTCCGGGTTTGAAGGGGATTTTCATTATAGTTTATATGATATAATATTGATTTACAATAGATAATTACTCCAAATACTTCTTATTAAAAGATTCTTGTTTCTCTTCCCATAGCAATTGCCGTTTAATTCCTTTGTGGTTGGCCAACCGCAGAAATTCAGACCGGAATGCTTTCATGGTCTTATTTAATTCATCACTGCGGGAAAAAGTCATCGCACTAAAAGCATAATCCTTATCCAGTTTCGTGCCGATAAAAAAATCATCCCCATTAATGCTATGTGCTCGATTTCTTCTACCAAACAAAAAATAATAGTCCATTTCCTCCCATTTTACAATTTGAAAATCTGGAATCCAAGATGGCCCTTTCAGTTTTCTTTGCTCCAATCCAACATCTGTCAACCTAATATTGACCTTGGCATTCGTCAATTTCCATATTAAAAACATCGAAAGATACATAGGTATAGATAGAATAATACAAAAAACGCCCAAAAAAAGCCACACATTCAAAGACGAAAACAATGGCTTAAGCATTCCCTTAAACATATACACTGAAACTATAGATATGACTACACTTAACACTATCACCCAATACTCAGGACAAATTGTAATATCGTATCCTTCAGGATTGGGAGTAAGCTTTTTGGGCTTCTTTTCTTTTTCGTTCATGGCTGATTGTTTTACGATTGCAAAGATAATGATTCTCCCATCATCTTGCGGAGAATACAACATTGCTGGAGATAGAATTTCTTATATCGAATTGATGAAATATCTCACTACTTCAAGC
>CADBGN010000063.1 GCA_902794155.1 uncultured Bacteroidia bacterium | reverse complement strand
CCAATATCCTTGGTTGAAGATGGATATGGCAAAAGTGAACGAAAAGTTCAAGATGCTCAACACGCCCGTTGGCAAAATCATGTTGGGCAAGGCTACCATCACCGAGATGAGCAAGAAGTCGGGGATGGAAGTGGAGGCCATCATCGAGAAAATCAAAGGATTGATTAACCAACACATAAACCAATAACAGAAAGGAACCTCATGAAGTACAAAGTGAATGACAGTTGCATCGGGTGTGGCCTTTGCGAGTCCACCTGCCCCGAAGTGTTCAGCATCCAAGGTGACGTGGCTGTCGCCATTGAGGGTGAAGTGCCCGAGTCGGCATTGGCTTCCGCAGCCGAAGCCAAAGAAGGCTGCCCTGTGGGTGCCATTGAGGAAGCGTAACACAAAGTTCTAACAGTCCAACCGCCGCGTGGTTTTTCTTGATCTTTGCGGCGGTTTTGTGTTCTCAGATTACTGGAAAAAGCCTACCTTTGCAGTCTAAACTATTATTACTACCATTATGGGCACAGCCATCGGTTTGTTGATTCCTTTGTTGGGCACCATGCTCGGTGCGGCCTTTGTCTTTTTCATGAAGAAAGACATGTCGCCGAGGTTGCAGAAGTCGCTGTTGGGCTTTGCTTCGGGTGTGATGATAGCCGCTTCGGTTTGGTCGTTGCTTATCCCGGCCATTGAGATGCGGTCGGGAAGTGACGGATGGGCGGTATTTCCTGCTGCAATAGGTTTCCTTGCGGGTGTCGGTTTCTTGCTGCTTCTAGATGAACTCACGCCACACTTGCACCTTGGCACTGAAAAGCCCGAGGGACCGCGTTCCAAACTCTCCCGCACAGCGATGTTGGCTTTGGCCGTCACCCTCCACAACCTGCCCGAGGGCATGGCGGTGGGTGTGGTGTTTGCCGCCGCATCGCAAGGTGCCGAAAGTGTTAGTTTGGCCAGTGCTGTGGCGGTCTCGCTCGGCATCGCCATCCAAAACATCCCCGAAGGTGCCATCATCTCTATGCCGATGTGTGCCGAGGGCAACAGCAAGGCAAAGTCTTTCCTTATCGGAAGCCTAAGCGGCATCGTAGAGCCGTTGGGCGGTTTGTTAGTAGTGCTATTGGCTGCTTGGCTCACTCCTATCCTACCCTATATGCTTGCCTTCGCTGCTGGTGCCATGTGCTATGTGGTCGTCGAGGAGCTGATCCCCGAGGCTTCATCGGGCGAGCATTCCAACCTCAGCACCATAGGTTTTGCCATAGGGTTTGTGCTGATGATGGTGTTGGATGTGGTAATGGGGTAATCGCCTTCTGTGGTAAATCTGAACAGTGTTCAATTGCAACAATTTGTAATATTTGTAATATCACGGAATTAAGTAATTATTATCAATAATTGGGAATATGAAGACCATGGAAGCAAATAAAATGGAACCATTTCAGCCTACTCATCCAGGAGAGGTCATCAAAGATGAGATAGAGTATCGCGGCATTTCACAAAGAGCTTTGGCTGCTCAGATTGGAGTTTCTTATACCCAATTGAACGAAGTGCTGAATGGCAAGCGCACGCTGAATACCGAAATGGCTTTGCTGATTAGTGCCGCGCTCGACATCGATGCCGAACCATTATTGGCTATGCAGATGCGTTATGATGTGATTACAGCTCGCCGAAATCAAAGTTTTGTCAATCGGCTGAAGTCCATTCGGAAAATCGCTGCTGCATTTTGAAATCCGAGTCTGCATTTGCTGCCGCTACCGAAGCCAAAGAAGGCTGCGCAGTGGTGCCGTCGAGGAAGCATGACTGAACCGTCGTTTTGTTTTTTTTGACCATTGCGGCGGTTTTGTTTTTTCGGATTCAGAAAAAAGACAAATTCAAACGCTCTTCGTCCTCTCCCAAACTTCGTCCTTTCCGTGACGAATGAGGATGAAGCCCTCGGGAAAGCCCGACCCTTGATGGAATGGTGATGCTCTTCTATTGATGGAGCTATTAAAGACACGGATAATGCGCCTTAAACTATCGAATTGAAACCTTACAAAAAAAAGCATATTCCAGAAAAGCATCGATAAACCGAGCATCAATCTGTAAAAAAGACTATTTTTGCAACTGCGTAAAGAAAGAAAACTCATATTGAATTAATTGATATGTCTAAATACCAAAAGAGTCCTATGCATGAAGGGCAAGACAAGATTGCTCGATTAAAGAGATTGGACCAGTTATTGCGTTCTCCAGAAGGGCATACTTTAAATGAAATCTTGGCAGACGAACAAATGGACCTTATCAGCAAACGTCTGCTTCAAGATAATCTTAAAGAACTCCAGGAGAAACACGGTGCTGAGTTTGCGGAAGGCTTATGCCGTGGTAGAGAAAAGCTTTGGAGATATAAAGACACTAGTTTTTCAATTATGCAGCAAGCTTCATTGGACATGGAAATTATTAGAAAGTCCATTGAAAGCCTTGGAGTATTTAAAGGAGATCCTCGATATGATATGCTTAGATTTTATCTTATCGAACTGGAAAATGGGATGTCAGATAATGGAGTTAAATTTATGTCGTTTGATGACAATAGTGAAGCTCAAGGTCATGAATTCATTGAGGATATTCTGAATGCAATAGTACACAAATACCCTTTGAAAATGTGGTATAAGCCATTCACATCAGCCGAGGAAATAAAAAGAAATATCCACCCTTATCATTTACGTCAGTATAATAGAAGATGGTATGTTTTTGCACTATCTGAAGGACATGATGAAATACACAATTATCCTCTTGATAGAATAGTAAAACTAGAGCATCTCAGCAAACCATATATTGAGACAGACGTTGATTTCGACGAATACTTTGAAGAAATAGTCGGTGTTACAAATTACAAAAAATCTTCTGTGGAAAAAGTTGTTCTTATGGTCAGTAATAAAAGCATTGACTATATAAGAACAAAACCCCTACATTGGAGTCAAACAGAGCTGAAGGACTATACAAATGACAACGGAACCATAATTCAGTTGAAGCTCAAAGTCAACATAGAGCTGAAGATGCTCTTGTTCTCATACAGCGATGCTATCGAGGTGTTAGAGCCTGCTTGGTTGCGAGATTTTTTTGCTAGGCGAATCAAAAATATGAGAGATATTTATAAAGTATGAAGTATTTCTTCATACAAAGGTATGATAATTGGTGTATCTTTGCACCGTCTGTAAGAGCTCTTTATTATGCAGATACCACAAGCACCTATGGGTGGGAAAGACGGTGCAATCATTGTCAATCTAATTAGTTCGTTTTAGAGTATAATAAGGAAAAAGTGCTATGGGAATATCAATATTAGGCTCAAAAGATGTGGATGAACGTAATAAGGAACTTAGAAAAGTTTGCTCTAGGTATGCAAAAAACCAGGAGAGCTTAAAAACTATGGCTTTATTACTATATGACAAAAGAAAATCATACATTAAAATACTTGCATCTATTCCTAATGAATTGTCTGCTATTGATAATTTGCCTTCATGGTGTAATCAGGAACTAGAAGAATCGCTTCAGCAGTTAAAAGATTTCGAGATGGCGGTGAAGTATGAAAAATCCCCAAGTGAATTTGCAGAGTTAACTGACGAAACAGGCCGAACTGCTAAAATATTAGAACAGACAGCGACTAAAGGGACGGCAAAAACAACGCTTAGTCCAAAAGAGGCTATGTCAATAGCTACTGTTGTCGGAACTACCTCAACAGGCACTGTTATCGGTGCATTAACCGGTGTTGCAGCAACTAATGCGGCATTAGCATGGCTTGTTGGAGGTACATTTGCCGCTGGTGGTGCTGGAGTTGCAGGAGGTAGCATCGTGTTAGGATTGTTTGGCCCTATTGGGTGGGCAATTGCTGGATTGAGTACTGTAGGAGGTATTATTGCTGCAAGTTTTATGAACAAGAATAAACTAAAAGAAGTTGAGAGTCATATAGATACTATTAAACGCGATAATGATAATATGGAGCCTAAATTACAACATTTGTCTGAACTTATCGAACGAAGTGAGAATAATTACAACAATCGTTTAATGGTTTCTCTAAAATGGCTCAGTGATGTTCGCCCAAAAAACTATCAAGAATGGGATGATGAACAAAAGCATGAATTAGAACGTCTCATAAATGTAGTATCTTATACGGTTCAACTTATAAATGAAAGGGTTTAGCATGAATTCACAAGAACTGTCTAATCTTTCTAAGGAAGAACTGATTTCACGAGTTGAAGAACTAGAGAATGAACTAAAAAACCAAGATACTCTATTTCGCCAAAACGTCCTAATGAATAAAGTAAGGGAATACAAACACAATTATGCCGAAGACTTTGGATTAGTTGTTAGTGTTCCTGCTAAAGAATTGTTTAAAGAGTTTCTCGTTAATCCAGAAGCCTTTACTTTTGAAGAAAAGGAGAGAATACAAGAGGTGTTCATTAATTCAATGGAGATGCGAGGCGCCTATGAAGGATTGGGATTGCCTATTAGCATTCAACTTAGTAAGGTAAAGAACAAAATGGTTCCTCAAATACGGAATAATGCTAAACTCTTTTCTTCTATCGTTGGTAAAGCAGTATCATTTAGTGATAGATGGCTGATAAGCAAGCTTAAAATGGCTCTTAATGAAACGGAATCTCTCTGTTGTGAGTTAGAGAACATAGAACATTTTGAATACGGTGACTCTGAACGGTTTAATTTGATGTCAGAATTAAAGGAGGCGTTTAATAAAGATAACTCTGCTATAGGTGTGCAGGGTGGCGTTCCTATTTATTATGATTACGGAGATCGTTCTGATATAATGGTAGAAATGAATAGGAAAAGTTTCCGCACTCATTTCATAGGGAACATTATAAGGAATTTGCACGATCATGCTTTTAAACATTTTGATGAGTTTTCGCAAACTCCTTCTTTATATAAAGTTTGGTGGAAGGCATTCACAACTCCAATATTTAAAAGCCACAAAACAAGAACGACAGAAACAACAATTCAAACTGTGCGAGAAAAAAGAGTTCGTATTGGGTTGAAGAAGGATGAGAATAACGAGCATCGTATCAATCTAATAATAGAGAATAATGGTGACTTGTTTAAGGGTGACGTTGATGATGTTTTTGAAAAAGGCATTGGTGAGGGCGAAGGTGAACATATTGGATTGTATTCCGTAAGGCAATTCCTAAATGCTTATGGAGCAACCATTAAGATGTTTACAGATCCCGAGAACAAAGAAGGATATAAAGTCGGATTTATTATTAATTTACCTATATTATGAGTTTCAAATACAATATTTTATGGCTTGATGATCAGCCTATTAAAGCCTTGGATGAAATCCGAGAGGCTAATCCTGATATTTACTTCGATAAAGTAGATTATATGGATTTGTGCAAAAAAAGACTTGAATCTAATCCAGAGAAGTATCATGCAGTAGTTTTGGACGCAAATGGTATCAGCTCTGATGCACCAGAAAAAGATCCTAGTAAAAGTGGATTTCTAACGTTGGTTCATGCTGTTATTGATATTCATATACCTTTGTATATTTATTCTGGTCAATTAGTTCGAGCTACAGATGGAGATACAGCTGATATGGTGTTAGAAGCACTTCATGAGCTTGGTTTGAGAGAAAATGAAAACATATTCTTTAAGTCAGGTGGGCCATACGATTTGATAGATAAGATTATCAAAGATTTTGATAACAAGTATCAATTTTATGTAGGTCATGAGCATTTTCTATCTTTCTTTTCTAAAGGATGGATTGAACAAAAGTATAAAACGGAGTTCCTTGATCCAATAATGGAGTATTATTATCTCAGAGACTATGATTCGGCTCATGGAAATCAAATGCGAAATTTGACGGAGCAAATGCTGGATAGGGTTAACAAGGAGTTTAGCCTTGATTCAATTTCCAAAGAAAACGATAAAAATCGGTATAGGAATATTATTAAAGCAATAAAAAACAAAAGTCTAGAATTTTCACAATCAATAATAGGACCTTTGTATCATATGATTGATATTTCAAATGCACGTAGTCATAATGCAATGGCCGAAGAAGAAAGAGAATTGTATTTTGAGTCTGATTTTTCAACATTCTTTATTGTTGCAAATTGGTTCTATAAAATAATGACCCCTGTAGAAGGCTCAAAAGAAGATGTTGTTACCGAATCTGCACAAAATGGAATAACGGACGAACAGATGCCAACAAATAAGGTGTCCGGAGAGACCCCAAAAAAACGTCGGACTAACGAAGACAATCGCAGTGGCGTTTTGGTTAAGACAATCAAAGAAAAAGGCCGCACGTATTGTCGTATAGAAGTTGATATCCCTTGGCCGTATAAACAACTAGACAAACTCAAAATCACAACAATTATTCCTAGTAATAATCCTAAACATGGAGATTGGTACCCCTATTGTCAAGAAGTCAAGGAATAGTCTTGAGATTGTTTAAGACACCATTACGTGTTTTTGTTTTTCATAAACGATAACTATGTAGTACGAAGAAATGCTGCATAGTTATCGTTTTTTATGTGCGTACCTTCGCATCGTCAATCAGGACAGAAAAAACTGATTTGATGTCAAAAAAGCCTATGGACAGAAAAGACGGCTCAATCCAAAACCCGAAACTGAATATGAAGAAAGGATAAGCATGAATGAAAACCAAGTGTAAAGAAATGCTGCATGGTGACTATAATTCAAATGCTCATCTTTGCACCGTCAATCAGAAAAGGCGCCATTCTGGTTGAATCCCCAAATCCGCTAGCGGGGAACAAAAGATAGCGGAATCATTATTAACCAAAAAACTAAGAACATGAACAAGAATCAAAACAATGAAGAATTTTCCAACCCTTCGAACTACAATGAAGGTGCTTTCTGGGCCAAGGTGAAGCAATTCGCAAAGAAGGCTGGAGCCAAGGTGATTTATCTAGCCTTGGTGCTGCACTATGCTCTTGTCTCGCCGAACACACCAGGGTGGGCGAAGGCAGTAATTGTGGGCGCACTCGCTTACTTTATCTGCCCCATTGATCTCACCCCGGACACTCTTCCCATTATAGGGTTCCTAGATGACCTTGCCATTCTAACAACGGCTATTCATGCTGTTCAAGTCTGTATCACCTCACAGGTCAAAGACAAAGCCAAGTCGAAGTTAGGTGATTGGTTTGACAAAGTGGATGAGGCCGAGGTTGCCTAAGTTTTTGAGCAACGGTTGGGATGGTTCCAGTTTTGTGAACCATTTTGGCTGGTGCTTAGCAAGTGTCAATCAATTATTAAGTAGTAGTTTTTTCAAAAATTTAACCTCCAAAAACAAGTTTATGAGAAAAAATCAAAATTCAACAATTAACGGAGTCGCTTCAACAGCTTCAACTCAATGCACTAACGAACAGCAGTGGACGAAATACCACACCAAGCAAGGCCATGGCTTCGCTGCCGAGGATGCCAATGCCATGTATGACAGATGGCACGGCAAGTCGGTCGACAAAGTAGGCATGGACAATTCATTGAATGGTCCTGACCGTATCAGTGATGGCATCCAAATCCAAACCAAGTATTATGCCGATGCAACCAAATCAGTGAATGCGGCTTTTGAGAATGGCTCATACCGCTATGGAGGCATGAAATTGGAGGTTCCTTCTGATCAGTACGACGAGGCAATCCGAATCATGCGTGGGAAAATCGCTGGTGGAGAAGTGCCAGGAGTATCAGACCCGAAGATGGCAGAACAGATGGTCATCAAAGGACACTATACCTACGACGAAGCTGTGCGAATAGCAAAAGCTGGCAATCTTGACTCAATCAAGTTTGACATCAAAACCCAGGCGGTTGCCTGTGGATTTGCCTGCGGACTTTCTTTCGCAGTGACTTATTTCACGGCGAAAGCCAAAGGTATGTCCCATACCGATGCTTTGAAAGCTGCGTCCAAGCAGGCTGCAAAATCAGGCGCAACAACTATGATTACTGGTGTTGCGGCACAACAACTACTTAGAACTCAAGTGGGACGTAACTTTGCTGCTATAACTACGAAGGCGGTGAAGCCAATGGTTCAGGCAGCCATGAAAACTGGAGTCGGCAAGCAAGTCGTTACAAAAACGGCTTCTGCTATTGCGGGTAAGCAAGTTGCAGGAGCTGCTGCTGCAAATGTTGTTACAAAGGCTGTGCGCACAAATGCCGTTGTTAGTACAGTCGTTTTCGTCGGAACAACAATTCCTGATGCTGTAAGACTTTGTCGTGGTAAAATATCAGGACGAGAGTTTGCAGAGAACACCACAACGAATGCCGCTGGCGTTGGAGGCGGTTGGGCAGGTGCCAGTCTTGGTGCAGCTATCGGTTCCGCCATTTGTCCAGGTGTTGGCACTGTAGTTGGCGGTATTATTGGAGGACTTGGAGGCGGAGTGGGTGCCTCTTTTGGAGTTAAGAAAGCAATTGCTTGGATTAGACGTTAAGCTAAGAAGATGGGGAGCATAAGGACGATTTGTTGGAAGCCTTTCGGGTATGTGGTGAGAGATATGCTCCCCATCTTTCAAAACTTATTTAAAACAAATGACTATGGGATGCTTCTTCATTTTCGATTACATCGTTTCCTTCATCGTCCTTCTCGTCATCCATGCGCCGTGGTGGGCGTGGTTAATTTATGTCGTCAGCGTATTGTTTTGGCTCGTGGTCAAGGTTTTGAGCGAAGACAAAGAAACACCGGAAGAGAAGATGGAAACAAAATAAACCTAAAAAGCAAAAAGGAAATAAAACTAAAAGGAAACCAACTATAAACTACTGTCATGAGTATCATATCAAACATACGCTCCCTTTTTGGAGCAAAAAACAAGGACAAAAATGCCATTCCTAATGTAAATAGCTTGGATGAATTGCATGAATTGGCTATGAAATATCTCTATGGAGACGGGCTTAATCAGAATATTTCATTGGCTATTATATATCTTGAATTTGCCGCCAAAAAAGGACATGCGGAATCACTTCGTACTCTAGGAGTCTGCTATTCGGAAGGACTTGGTGTCGAGCAAAGCTTTGAGAAGGCTTTCGAGTTATACCAAAAAGCCGCAGAATCTGGACTGGTGGATGCTTATTTCGATTTGGGTGTTTGCTATCGGCGTGGCGAAGGTGTTGAGATGAACCTTGAAAAAGCCAAGGAATGTTACCAAAAAGCCATCGATGATGGAAACGATAATGCCTTGTTGAACATGGGTGTAATATATGAGTTAGAGAAAAACATGGATAAGGCCGAGGAATACTATAAGATGGCGGCTGAAGCTGGAAACCCAGATGGCCAATTCTGCTATGGGATGCAGCTTTACAAACGGGAGGAATATGTGGAAGCGGTAAGTTGGTTTGAAAAAGCCGTCGAACAAGAGGAACCTGATGCACAAACACAGTTAGGAATCTGCTATTTTGAAGGTCGTGGTGTTGATAGGAATCCTATTATTGGAGCATGGTATTTATATGCAGCTGCTGATCAAGATTGGCAACGCGCTATAGACCTCATCCGCGAGAATGATATTCTTCGTCCGACAGAAAAAGAGCTGGACAAACAGGTTCGCGATTAGATGTGCATGCTAACGACGTTTATGGGATTCCCCTAAACTCCGCAATTCAGAAAGAAAAAGTTCCTCGGTTTGGCGATTTGAGGGGCGGAATTGAAAAAAAGTCATGGTACCTTTATAGCTCCAAGGCGTTGGGGTTAAGCAGGAAGTCGTAGGTGCCCACTGTGGTGATGCCTTGCTCATTGCGATGAACGAGGCCTTCCTCACCTGTGATGATGATCTTCTTGAACGAGTCGTTCACCTTGGTCAAAGGAGCTTTCTCGTTTTGTCATTTTTCCATGTCATTCATGCGGAATGTTGGAGGAACAGTTCACCGAGATGGTTTTGGATGTGGTGATGGGTAAAATTCAAACGCTCTTCGTCCGTTCCCAAACTTCGTCCTTTCCGTGGCGGACGAAATGGAAATCGCAAAGCTCCCCGCCTTGGCAAAGGGTTTGGGTGCGGATGAAGTCGGTATAGGGCAGGTTGCCGTAGTTGATGATGTCCGAGTGACAGAACATCGGGCCGAAGCGGTCAATCACGCCGTATTTCGTGAAGATGTGCTTGTAGAGGCACTCCGTGCACTCGAAATGGAACTCATTGGGGCCGTCGGTGTCCTTGTGCCACACATATTGCCAGCCCTTGCCCGAGCCCATCTTGAACCCCAGCGGCACCACTACCTTCATCAGCGGCACGAAGAAACTCTTTTTGGCCAGCTGTTGCATCTTCTCGGGCTTCAATGCGCCCCACATGTATTTTGACAAGATTTCCAACGATTCCTCGGGCGTTTTTCCGAAGGCCTGCAACGCCTCATCGATGGCGAGGGTGGGCAGGATGTTGCACAAATGGCCATAGTTGCCTCGGTCGTACCATTCACGGTTTTTCTCGATGAGACGAGCCATGCGTTTCAGCACATCGTCCTGAATTTCAGGACTTAACTCAGAAAAGCAAACCTTGTAACGACCTGCTTTAATCATTCTCAGTGGGTGGTCTTTCTTCATCGCTTATTTCTTTGCCGTCACCATTAACCAGTGTTTGGCTTCGTCTTTCCGGATGTCGATGGCCTTGAAGCCTGCATTTGATAGATGCAACCTGATTTCCTCGGGTTTGTAGGTATGCATTCCCTCGATGAGGCTTTCCCATTTGGTATCCATCGGGCTCGAGCCGTCCGACTCGTTGACGATGACAAATTGTCCACCGGGTTTGAGCACCCTTTTCACCTCGCCAAAGCAATGCTCGATGTCGGGCCAGAAATAGATGGTCTCGAAGGCGGTGACGAGGTCGAAGGTGTTCTCTCCGAAAGGCAGTTTGACCACACTGGCCTCTTGCACCTTGCAACGCCCCTCTGCAATGGCTTTGGCGTTCACTTTGGAAGACTTTGCCACCGAGACAGACGAATAGTCGATGCCTTGCACCACACCTTTCGGGGCGCATCGCAACAGTCGAGCAATGTTAGCACCACCGCCACAGCCGATATCCAAGATTTGGTCATCTTCCTTGATTTGCACCGACGACAAGGCCCAGTTGGCCATTTGGGCGTGACCGCCACCGTTCATCCCGTTCACCATCATCTTGCCGAAGAAGCCTTCGGGCTTGCGCGTATTGCTGAAAATCTTACTGAGTAATCCCATAATAATTGCTTTGTTTGATTCAACTGCAAAAATCCGACGCTTTGCCCTATCACTACAATCCCAAGAAATAGTGATTTTTTCGACCATAAATCATCATTGGCTTGTCAAACAAAACCCTTCTAATTCAATACTTTTTTACTTTTGCTGTAACAAAATTCGCTCTTCTCCGTATTACTACAAAAGACATTTTCTCTGATGAAAAACTACAAAACCCCTATCATCCTGTTTGCCGTATTCGAGATCATCGCCATTTCACTTTGGCTGGCAACAGGCAGTTTGTTCTATTTGCTCAACTTCAGCTATATCGGCACCATCATCGGCGTTGGACTAGCCTTGTCAAAGGCGGGATGGAAATATGCCAGAGAATTCATTCAGTTTGGCGTAGGCGCCTATATGCTGGTCTTCCTCGGACTGATATGCAGGGAAAACATGCAAATCGAAGGCTTTTGGTATTACTTGTTCTCCGGCGTGGTGGGCGCAGGTGTACTTCATTATCTCATCGCCAAGATCTTCGGGCCTCTCCTCTTCGGGCGCGGCTGGTGTGGCTACGCCTGTTGGACGGCCATGATCCTTGACCTCCTTCCCTTCAAACAGCCACAAGGCCCAAGAAAAAAGATTGGATTTATCCGATACATCGTGTTTGCCTTGTCGCTAATCCTCGTCCTCCTGCTGTTCCATTTCGACAAAGCCAACAAGCACACCTTGTTCATGCTGTTTCTCATCGGCAACTTGGTCTATTATGTGGTGGGTATCCTTCTTGCCGTTGTGTTCAAGGATAATCGCGCCTTCTGCAAATACATTTGTCCCGTCACGGTATTCCTTAAGCCGATGAGCCACTTTTCCTTGCTGCGCATCCATTGCGACGAGAGCAAATGCATCCAGTGTGGCAAATGCCTGAAAGTGTGCCCGATGGAAGTGGAAGTGAACAACGACTCACGCAAACGAAAAAACGCCACCGAGTGCATCCTCTGCCATAAATGCACCAAGGAATGTCCTGTGAAAGCGCTGAAATAACAAATACTAACTAATATGAAAGCAAAACTACTCTTATTTATCGCATTATCGCTGATGATTGGCTTCTGCGGCTGCCAATCCAACCAAAATCAATCTGATTATTGCACCGTCAAAGGAACCGTGAAGGGCCTTTCCAACGGCACCAAACTCGAATTGCTGGATAAGTTCAATCATTGGGAGGTTGTAGGCACGGGATCGGTTAAAAAAGGTGCCTTCGAGATTCACCCTGATGTTTCGTCGCCCACCCATGTGTATCTTTACGTACAAGAAGGCATGCAATTGAAGGACTTCATTTTGGAGCCGGGAACGATACTCGTCGAAGTGGATGCAAATGACGAGGAGGACCTCGGCACTGGTGCCAAAGGAACCCCTTCCAACGAAATTGATTACAAATATTATGCGCTTAGCCATAGTGGGAATCAGGAAGCCGCTCAAGCCATAAAGGACTCTGTGCTTAACGCCAAGCAAACAGGAGCATTGGCTTTGGCAAAGATCGAATATTGGTGCAAGTCATCCGTCCAAGCATTGGATGTTCTGGATCGTTTGTCGCCCGAATTGGCAG
>CADBGN010000062.1 GCA_902794155.1 uncultured Bacteroidia bacterium | reverse complement strand
AATCTGCTGCCTCACCAAGCAAGGCTTCAGCAACCAGGTCATCTCCATCCTGATGAACCTGCAAACCAACAGCTACGCCCGCCGCAAGTCGCGCATCAAACAGGAAAAGATGAACGGCTTGGAGGATGAGCGGAGTTTTGAAGAGATAATCGATGAAATATGATTTGATCTCTACCTTTGTAGGAGAAAGATAAATAACAGGGGGACTGCCATGGCAGTCCCCCTGTTAGTCTTTAGCATCACTTCTTACGCCCAAGGATCCTGGCTAACTGGCACCCTGATGCCTACCAAGAGGACTTGATCCCAAAGGAACCATTCGCCCGTGGAGGGTTTCAAGCGCAAAGTGACCTGACGAGGCGTGTCGGCACCACCGCTTCTGATGTCTAAACGTTTGTAGCCTTCCTCGGCAAACGGAGCCACGTTGTCACTGAACTCAAGGACATAGGGCACATCGGGAGTGTAGTTGTTGGCCGGTGTCGCACCCTTGAAATACGACTTCACCAAATAGTCTTTGCCGTCCATGAAACGATCCCGTATGAACTGTTGCTCAAAAACCGACAAAGGACGCGGCCCTCTCAAGAAGTTCAACATCCGATAGCATTCCTCTCGGTTGGTAGGAAAAACGGCCAAGGCTGCCACCGTCAACGCTGCCGTGCCCTCTGGTGTCTTCAGGTCGGCTTGAGGCAAGGCTTTTAGTTCATCCAAGTTCTTCGGTAGTTCATTCCAAGTGATTTGATATTGCATAATATATCCTCCTTTTGATTGGTTAGTATTAAATCAGAATTTCTTCAAATAGTCTTCCACCATGCTCCAAAGACGTTCACCGTCGACCTTCAACAGGATGCGTGCCTGCTGCGAGCCAACGGGTTGGTTCTTGTCGAAGGCCACAGCTTGACCATACGAGAATCCAAATTGCGAGTTGACGTCAACATAGCGGGTCACTTCGTCCTTGATCAAGGTCGGGTCGATGACGATGCAAGCGGCGATGACGTCCCAAATGTAATGAGTATAATTGGCATCGTCAATGAAGAGCTGGTTCAAGAAGTTGCGCTGCAACATGTTTTGGATGATGGGATTCTTGGTGACGGACTTGATGTGATCATAGCGATCCTTGCGGAAGGGCATGGTTTCGCAAACATCCAAACCCACGATAATCTGCTCCTTGAAAGGCGAGCGGACGGCCATCTTGGCGGCATCGGGATCCAACCACCAGTTGAACTCAGCAGTAGGCGTGGTATTACCTGGCTGGAAGAAAGAGCCTCCCATGTAAACGATGCGCTTCACCAAAGGCACGATCTCGGGAGCGATACGCACCGCCGTAGCAATGTTGACGCAAGTGCCGATGGCGATGATGGTGATTTCGCCCGGGTTGGCCTTCACTTGGTCAATGATGAAGTTGACGGCCTTCACGTCAAGCGGCTTCATGGTAGGCTCCTTGCCGTAATGCTGAAGATAAACCGACTCCCATGACTTAGGTTCGGGATAACCAGCGGCACCAACATAGGCATCACCGATACCGAACAGAATACGCTCGTTCTTGATGGTTTCGAAACGGTTGGGATACATAGGTTGACGGATGCCTGGCACCACGGGGATGTCGGTGCGGTTGATGGCCTCCAACTGGCGAATGCCGTAGGCAATGCCTTCAGGAACCCATGTGTTGCCGATGACGGTGGTGACACCTATCAAGTCGACGTTAGGTGCAGTGGCGAGCATCATCATGGCGATACCGTCGTCAAACACCTCAACCATGTCGGTGTCGAGAATAACCTTCTCTTTCTTTTGGGCATTGGCAGCCAATGCACTGGTCAACATGGCGGCGAGCAAGATTACAGCAACCATGTTTTTTCTAAAACTGTACAGTTTTTTCATAATGTATTAGATTTGTTTGAGACATCAAAAATAGGGAAAAACCCATTGCTCCAAGTAAGCTTGCTGAAAAAACAGCTTTTTATCTCACATTAGATTTCAAGCGATCAGCAATTTTCTTCTTCAACTCGTAGTACATCTGCTCGGTATCAGTGCGTTTGTTGGGCTTGTAAAGATTGGGATATTTGCAGTCTTCGAGCTTGTATTCCAGCTTGTTGAACGGTCCTGAAATCTTCAGTCCCAAGCGCACAGGCAGCGGCGACTGCGTTACGGAAAGGTGATATTCGCCGTTCCTGTCAAGGTTCATGCGACCGTCCACCGTCACCTTGTATTTCCCAATGGCGATTTGCGAAGGCCACAGGTCGATTTCGTTCTTGAAGGCGGTGAGCTGCACATCGAGGCTGTCGACACGATAGGAGCCGTTGGTGCTGATGTCGAGCATGTCTGTGATCTTCGTGAAGGTGAACTTGTCGTTTACAGTGAGGTTCTTACCCTCAATATCTGCGGCAGCACGCAAGGTAGAAATCTTGGGCTCGTAGTTCGACTTCAGGCTGGTCTCAGCACCAATGTGGAACTCGGCCTGTCCGTCGAAGGTCTTCAACATGGGCACTAAGGTGTCAATATAAGGTATCATCGTCAACAAATCGTTGATTTGCACACGGAGGAGATGGAAGTCCATGGCAAGGAAGAGGTTGTTCTTGCGAGGCGACTGATACATGGCTGTCAGCTGCATCTCTGCGGCCTTGTTGGTGAAGCCAATCTCACGTAGGATGAGCGTACCATCTTTCACCGTCATGGTGCCGTTGAGGTTATTCATGTCAAAGTTGTCATACAAGGCCTTCTTCGTGTTGAGGACGAAGTTGAAATCGATGCCCTCTGGAACCATAAATGGATCGTCCTCCTTATTATCTGTAATGGTCGCTTCGAAGGGCTCAGCGTCCGAATGGCCCAAACCACTGGTCAAGTCCAGAATCTCATTGATGTTCATCATATTCGACGTGACTTGCATCTCGCCCTTCATCAAGTTCTTATGGTCTTCTATCCACTCTTTGATGCCGACCACGCTGCCTTGCAGACTCAAGTCAGACTGGCCGATGCGGATGGTGCTCTTCTTGAAGTCGAGTTCATGCGAGTTGAACAGGAAGTCGATGTTGCTGATGCGGATGTCTTCATCGATACCATCGACTTTCACCACCGCGTTGCCAAGCACAAAGTCAGCCGAGGGATTCCAATGGTTGAGGAAGTCTGTCTTGACTTTATTTTCACTAACCGAAGCATTGATTTTCAACGAATTGGAGTTGACGGCATATTCCTTGCCCATCTTGGCCACCACATCCTTGCCATCCAAGGTGACGCGGGCTTTCAATCCTTTGGCATTCTTTTCGGGTGTAGTCACAAATATGATTGCCGGCGCATCGATCTTGGCGGTGATGTCATCATAATCCACATCCAGATGGCTGAACTTGAGGTCAGCATTCAACAGCATCTTTTCGATGCCACCTTTGAAGTTGTCGGCTGCCAGCTTGATGTCGGGGTTACGTAAGTCAGCCTTGATGCCCTTTCCGACCGTAGCATCTATCTTACTGGTAGCAAGCGTAATATATGCACCTTTCTGCCCTTTTTGCTTGGCCGAAGCGGGCAAAGTCAGACCCATGTTAAGCATAGGCGCCGAGGCGTAGATGGTGTCCATGTCGAAGGTGAAATTGCTGACTTTCAGGTTGGCCTTGGCCGAGAGACGGTTCAAGTTGTAGTCGTCAAGCGACTTCATCAATTGTTCGTAAGTGAAATTGGTTGTTAGGTCGAGGTTGGTGCGTCCATTGAGTTTGACATTTTTGGGCAGGAAGCTCTTGATGTCCGTCAGCGGCACATCACCTTTCACCTTGAGCTTCAGCCCGATGTCGCCCAACAAATCATCCACCACACCATCAGCCGTGAAGCTGCTACGGTTATATTTGGCACTGACACTATTGACAGTCAAGCTGTTGGCATCGGAGTTGAGGTCCAAAGCCAAATTGCCATCCAAGTTGACTTCGGTAAAAGGATAAGGCAGTTGCTTCACGTTGACTTTCAGATTGTCGGTCAACACCTTAGCCTTGATCAAAGGCATGAGGCTGTCATTGAAAGTGCCTTTCACCTCGACATCGGAGAGGGTCGCCTTGCCCGTATACTCGATACCACTCAGCTTTTGCTGCACCTTCTCGGGCAGGTAGGTTAACACGTCTTCGACAACCAACGCATTGGTATTCAGTGCCAGATCAAGGTTGACATCATTGTTTTCGGCTATGGCCACATTGCCGTTCACATCAAATTGATAGCGGTTTAACCCAATTTTGGCTTTGTCAAGATGTCCCTTCATGTCCTTCAGGCTAAACAACACTGGCAGGTCCAAACGCAGCGTGTCGTGCTCAAGGTAAGGTTCATTCAGATTGAAACAGATATCGGGGGTAGTCAATTTCAGCGTGCCGTCAATTTGGTCATATTGGGCCACCTTGCCATTAAAACCAAGATCCAAGGTCTTCAATGCCAATTGGATAGCCTTCATTTTAAAGGTTAAATCTTCGGCATTCAAGCTCAAGTCGGCATCGATATCCTTGTCTTGCATCTTGCCTTTCAGATCCAAGTTGAGTCCTTGGGATTGTGCCGTCATCGCATTGCGGTCGTCGGTATAGATCAAGTCTGTGTTTTTCAGCTTCACCGCTTCAATATCCACCAGATAGTCGAAGGTGGTCTTGATAGTATCGTTGTCCTCTTTCGTCTTAAAGACATCGAAGTTGTTGTTGCCTATCGAATCGGTATACAAGTTGACAAAAGCGTCTTCAAGAATGCATTTCCTGATGACAATCTCCTTTTCTTTCAGCAGTTTTTTGAGGTCGAGCACCATCGTCAAGTCGTTGATGTTGGCCAGTGTATCTGAGGCCGAACCCACCATCGGGTTGATGAGCGCCACGTTTTCGATGTCGATACCCACGTTAGGAAAAGTCTTGAACAGGGTAAGGTCTGCCTTACCCAGCTCCGTTTGACAGGTGACGAACTCAGGCGCATACTTCTTCACTTGCTTGGTGAGCCATCCCGACGAGGTAATCAAAGCGGAAGCAATGCCCGCCACGATGAGCACCACGCCCACGAGAGAAGCTAATACGATGCCAGTTATCTTTAGTGCTTTATTCATATCAATTCACCTTTGAATAATGGTGAGTGACTCCATAGTCATCCTTATACACCAAATTATTGGAGCCGAGCATGATAATGGTATAAACCTTCGGGACCGTCACGAAAGTGCCCACATGTTCATGCTTCAGCGTGGCGCCTGTCAGCGTCCAGTTGAAGAGTTGGGCCTCTTCTTCCGTAACGTCGTCGCTTACATCCCAAGTGGTGCCATTCACCTGCACTGTGTCGCCATTGGGCAGCACACGTTCAATTGCCGAGGCATAATAACGCTCGTAAACCGAGCCTTCCTGCCATTTGCCATAAAGCAATGACGGATCAAAACTGATTTCCTCCGGTTTGTGGCAAGCAGCAAGGCCCAATACAATGACCAAAAAAAGAATAATATGGAGCAGCTTTTTCATCGGTTCAATGTTCGTTTATTTATTCAATTCTTCTTTTATTTCATTGTTTGACAAGGCTTTTTGAATGATTAGCTCGTGGTCGAAGGCCAAGCCAGGCAACGCATCGAGAGCGAACCATTTGGCTTGGGCTGCATCGTCGCTACCAATGGCTTGCTGTTGTGTGTCGTCAAAGCCCCAAAAGGCAATGCTGATGGTGCGGTGACGCGGGTCACGGTGAGGCTCACCAAAGGCACAGAGTTGATACAAACGGATGCCTGTCAGTCCAGTCTCTTCCTGCAATTCTCGTGCCGCACAGGTTTCCAAATCCTCCTCCATCTCCAAAAAACCGCCTGGTAAAGCCCAACAACCCTTGAATGGCTCGTTGCCCCGTTCGATAAGGAGCAAACACCATTTGGAATCTATCTTTTTGAAAATCAAACAATCAGTTGTGACACAAGGACGTGGATAATTGTAGGTAAAACTCATGATAACCTATTTTTCGGCAAAGATAGGATTAATTTTCTATCTTTGCATCAGTTTAAGGCCCTGAAGCAAGTCGAAGGACCGTTTTATTATGAAAAACCTCAATATCGCCTATATCCAAGCTGACCTCAAATGGGAAGATAAAACAGCCAATTTGGAACATTTTGGCCAGTTACTTGAACAGGTGCACCCTGACACTAACCTCATTCTCATGCCTGAGACCTTCACCACGGCTTTCCCCGTCGATCCGAAGCAATTCGCCGAAAAAGAAGACGGGCCAACGATGCAATGGCTTAAAAACCAAGCCCAAACAAAAAACGTGGTCATCGCCACCACCTTCCCTTTGGTCATCGACGGACATTACTACAACAGCCTTGTGTGGATGCGTCCCGATGGGAGTTACGAGAAATACTTCAAGCGACACACCTTCACCATGGGTGGCGAGGACAAATTGGTGGAACGCGGTGAAAAACAGATGATTGTGGAGTTGAATGGATGGCGCATCAGGCCGATGGTATGCTACGACATCCGCTTCCCCGTGTGGGCAAGAAACCGCTATGCTGACGGACGTTATGAATACGACTTGGCCTTCTATCTCGCCAACTTCCCCGATTCGAGGATGGTGGTGTGGAACACACTCCTCGTGGCCAGAGCCATCGAAAACCAAGCCTATTGGATTGGCGTAAACCGTGTCGGCGAAGATGCCAATGGTTTGCATTACAGTGGCGAGTCGCAGGTGATCAACGCTCGGGGAGAGGTCATCTCAAAAACAGAACCCTACCAGGAAGCCGTGCTGCATTGCACCTTGGATTACGAGAAGCTGGAACGGTTTAGACAGAAATTCCCCTTGGGACCGGATTGGGATCATTTCACCATTAATACATAAATTTCACAAAACCAACAAAACTTGCAAAACCTCAAGAAAAAGTGTGTGGCGGCTTCACAACCGTGTTGCCGCCGGAAAGCCGCCGGTTGGCAGCTTTCCTCAACTAATAAAAGGTTTAATGGTTTTGAAGGTTTTGTTCCAACAAAAACACCATGCTTTCCGTTTTCTCCGACGAATCCTATATGAAACAAGCCTATCAAGAGGCGCAGCAGGCCTTTGAGGCCGATGAGATTCCCATCGGTGCCGTGGTGGTGTGCAACAACAAGGTCATCGCCCGCGCCCATAACCAAACCGAGACCCTCAACGACGTGACCGCCCATGCCGAAATGCTGGCCATCACAGCAGCAGCCAATGCATTAGGAGCCAAATATTTGGACGAATGTACGCTCTACGTCACCTTGGAGCCCTGCCCCATGTGTGCCGGAGCCCTCTGCCATGCCCATATCGGCAAGGTGGTCTGGGCATCCGACGACCCGAAGAACGGCTTCTCTCGCTTCGGCAATATGCTGCACCCGAAGACAAAGACCGACACGGGGGTGATGCACGACGAGTGTCTGGCGCTGTTGACGGAATTCTTCAAGAAGAAAAGATAGATTTTGCACACAAAATCGGTCAAAAAAACCAATTTCTGCGCAAAATTGCCATTTTTGCGCAATCATAATGCCAGTTTCTGCGATTATAAACAGTATTTTTGCACATTTTTGTAACTAAACCATGACCGGAATCCAACAGCTTATCGTAGCAGTCATCATCGTGTTCGTGATTGCCTTCGTCATCACGATGATCGTGCTGAATACCCATGCGAAGAAAATCATCGACACCAATTCGAAGCTGGTGGAGAACCAAAACGCGATGTTGGAGCAGAACAAACTTCAAGAATACGAGTTGGAAAAACGCATCAACCAACTAGAAGAGCAGTTGAAGTATAGTGACGTCGACGAGATAATGCTGCTGCAAAAGCAGACACAGCAACACCGTGAGCACATCGAGCTGACCGCCAACATGAACGACGAGGAGCTGATGGCTTGGGTGGACCAAGAGATGGACGAAAGGCAACTATTCACCGACACCCACCTGACATTGAAAACACTGGCTACAGCACTTGGACTGACACAAAAGCGGCTGGGCGCACTGTTCAAGAACAACGAGAAATACAACAGCTTAGGTGACTATTTGAACGAGAAACGCTTTCTTTACGCTTGCCGCCTACTGCGCGAAAAGCCCAACTGGACCATCGAGGCTGTGGGCAAAGAAGCCGGTTTCGGAGGACGCAGAACATTCCAAATGGAAGTAAAACGCCGACTCGGCATCACACCCTTGCAATACCGACAAGGCATGGGAAGCGGAATTAACCAAGATACGCCACAGCAAACTTCAGATTAATACCCTTCGCTGCACCCAAGCATAAACAACAATAACAGCAATGGTCGGTATTTCCATCGGCAGGTTGGCCAAACCCGAATCGGGACCGACAAGCAGGAAAGAAACAATAGGTATAATACTGGAAATCAAGATGTAAAGTACCATCCAAAGACCCACTTGACGTAACTTTCCACGATAGTTGAAAATAATAAGGCTGCCTAAAGGCAAATAGACGAGCATGAGCGAAACAGCCACAGGCAAGCCGATGGAATACATGATGGCCGGGACCAGCTCTGTCACAAACCCTGCGAGGTTCAACGCAATGACAATCCACCACCACACCGTAAAGGGGCGATACAACGGTTTCATACCATGCATTAGACCGATATACATGACAATGGCGCCAAAAGTCTGGACAATGCCACGCACCCACGAAAGATGGGCTTCATTCATCCAATTCATAAGCGGCGCCCAGTTGACAACGGCCTGCAAGAGATAGCACACAAAAGCCACTTCGATGAGCCAGCGGGGCAAACCACTTTCAACATGGTTCACGACGTATTGTTCCTCGATACTTACCGCTTTCTCACTTGCGGTTTGTTTCAGATCCTTTTCTTCCATGGCTGCAAAGATACAACTTAATTCGGTAAGTAACTGTTCAAAAATAAACTGCAATTTCTTTTGAAAAAGGACTACGAGACACGGGCCCATCGACCTTTCGACGAGCTCAAGGCTCAGGGAGCCAGTATTGTAGAACACAAAAATGGACTTTCTGCGCAAAGATGGTGTTTCTGCGCAAGAAGATGAAAAAACTATCGTGTCATATCGCGCGCATAAAGTATTTTTGCCCACTTTTATAATCAACACAAAACGTAAAACAAAATAATGAAAAAATTTATCGTGACACAGGCCGCAGCAGCCTTAATGCTCTTAATCATCGCCACCACAGGATGCAAAAAGAACGTCAACCCAAACGGCCCGAACAACGGAAACGAATCGAATGACAACCTCGAATACGTTGACCTCGGCTTGCCGAGCGGCACGCTTTGGGCCAATTGCAACATAGGCGCTACCGTACCTGAGGGGTATGGCAATTACTATTCATGGGCCGAGATCGAAAAGAAAGAACTGTACAAATGGGACACCTACAAGTACTGTAACGAGTCAGGCAACCAATTGACCAAGTATTGCAACGACCCGGAATTTGGTAACGAAGGCTTCAGCGACAACCTGACCATCCTTGAATCGGGTGATGACGTAGCCATCGCCCTTTTGAGCAACGAATGGTGCATGCCTACCAAAGAGCAATGGGACGAATTACTCCAAAACACCACTTATTCTTGGACAACCCAAAACGACGTGAACGGCTATCTCTTCACCGCAACCAACGGCAACACCATGTTCCTGCCTGCCTCCGACCGCATCCGCGACGATGAAGTGCTCGACCTGGGCAACCAAGGCTACTACTGGTCGAATATGCTCGACAATGAAAATCCCAGAAAAGCCAATACCCTCGTCTTCTCGTCCGAAGACATCAAGACAAGTTCCTCTTTCAGGCATTTAGGCATCCCTGTCCGCCCAGTGCGTGCCGCTGTACAATGATAGGTCCCTACACCGCCAGCTTCAGCATGGTGAAGGTACAATAAATAATAGTCCAATAGAAACAATTTGATAACCAATAAATTAACAAACAAATAGAAGATGAAAAGAAAAACACTCCTTTTCTTGATGCTAACGGCGATGTTCTCGCCTTTGGCATTAAACGCTCAAACAGTGCTGTTGTCTGAGAACTTCGACAACATGACGTGGGGCTTCAGCGACAGCTATTCTGCCGATGGTTGGTTTGCTTACAATGCTGGTAACGGCACCAACAACTGGAGCCTTAACACATATTCCGATTATGCGTACAGTGGACCAAACAGCGCGGAGTATTTATATAGTAGCACCTATTCTGCAAACTGTTATCTGGTATCTGCTCCGTTTAGCGTAAATGCATATACGACTGAACTCAGCGTAAGCCTGTGGCAGAGGGTTCGTAATTCGAGTTATGCAGAAACGTTTAGTGTGTTCTTCGTAAAGGCAAGTGATGTATCCACCGCAGCAGATGTTGCTTCTGCAACGCGGTATAACGCTATTGCATCTGATTCCTATACCAATACCAACTTTGTCGAGAGGTTTGGTTCTGTCACGAATGCCGAGCTTGCCGGCCAAAGTGTTAGAGTAGTTGTTCACTGCACTTCTCCTGCCAACAAGTATGCTCTCTACATTGACGACATTACCGTCACGGAAACGATAACAACAGGCCCCTATATCGTACTCGAACCTGCTACCGCAACAATAAGCTATGGATTCACGCAAACCCTTACCGCTACATACGAAAATGTAAGCGGCGAACCCACCATCACATACAGTTCAAGCAATACCAGCGTGGCCACTGTGAGCGGCAGCGGCACCACAGCCACTGTGACTGGCGTTGCCCCTGGCACCGCTACCATTACCGCGACCATGACAATTGACGAAAGTGATTACACTGCCACTTGCACCATCATCGTAACAGAACCAAGCTATTGCACACCTTATTATTCTAATTCCGACGCCGATTACATCTATATTGCTGGTTTCAGCACTGAGGATGGAGAGACTAATATCAGCAACATGGGCACTTCGTTATCCCCTGACGGCTACGGCGACTACCACGACTCCTATTCCGCATCAGCAGAGGCTGGACAAACCATCGGATTCACCGTCACCCCTGGAAGCCTCGTTCCTACGATGAAATACGGTATGTGGATTGACTGGAATCAGGACTATGACTTCAATGATGCTGGCGAAAATGTGGCTATTCAGAACAGCGGCATCCAAACCAATTGGACTGGCATCATCTCCATTCCTATCACCACTTCCCCCGGAAGCTATCGCGTACGTATTGAGGGAATGTACTCTGGAGACGTTGATTTAAACCCGTGTGTTAATGGACATTATGGGGAAGCGGAAGACTACCAGCTTATAGTGCTTCAGGCTTCGTCCTGCCCCAAGCCCAGCAACGTCCAACTATCTGCTTCAGACGACATCATAACCGTCACATGGAGCGGCTATGCCTCCTCTTATAATATCAATATCAACGGTACCGTGACCAACAATGTCACCAGCCCTTATGTCTTCACAGGTGAATTATCAACCACCTACACCATAATGCTCCAAGCCAACTGCGATGGTAACGAAACCAGCGATTGGAGCAACCCTAAAAGCATCACAATAGACTGCTTAGAGGAAGACAAATGCGCCGTTACCGTTACCTTTACCGACTTATGGGGTGAAGCCGCTGGATATATGTATGTGGCAGATGCCAACACTAGCAATATTTTGGCCGAGATTACACTCAATAATGAATCAGAGACAATCCAGGTTTATGTTTGCGATGGCACCAAACTTGATTTCTATTACTATGCCCAAGGCTATTACGGATACCAAAACGGTTATGTCATCACCGCCCCCACGGGTGAAGTTATCGCTGAACATGAGGGCTGCGATGACCCCTTTGATTGCGAAGCACCTAATGATGGCATTGTCGCCTCTTACACCGTGAACTGCCCTCATGATTGCATAGCACCGTCTGAGCTACAAGCCGAAGTCACCACAGGTAGCACTGCCAAACTTCGCTGGACAAGTAACCAGGAAAGCTACAATGTAAAATACCGTAAAGTGCTCTTCTACGAAGACTTCGAAAATGGCCTGCCTGATACTTGGACCACCATTGACAACAATAGTGACGGTTACGACTGGTATGTTGACAATAATATCGAAATAGCCCATGGTGGCACACACATAGCTGCTTCTGCAAGTTACGTTTACGACAACGATGTTCACAACATCTCTCCCGACAACTGGCTGATTACGCCCCAGGTTGAACTCAATGGCACCATGAGCGTGTGGTTGCGCAGCGCACTAAGCTGGGAACCCGATAATTTCGCCATCTATGTCTCTACGACTGGCAATTCCGTTGAAGACTTCAACACCATTTTGGTTGCAGAAACTTTAGCAGGAGGAGAATACACGGAATATACTGCTGATTTGAGCAGCTATAACGGACAAGAAGGTTACATTGCTATCCGCCATTTCAACTCCGAAGGTATGCGCTTGCTTCTTGACGACTTCCGCATCTACGACAACGACATACAAAGCGCAACCGCTACTTCAGGATCCTTAACCATCAACGATTTGGATTCTAATTCCTCCTATGAGTGGCAAGTGCAGGGCATCAACCAAGACTGCGACGGCGGCACTACTGAATGGAGTGAATGTGCTTTCTTCACCACGCCTATGGAATACACTCTCTTTATCCCAGGCTATGAAAACTATGATGATCCCGACGGCGGCTACTTCCTTATCGCTTCGCCTGTCACGGTGAATCCTGCCGATGTTATCGATACCTATAATCAACAACGCATGATTGATGGCGAATTCGACCTCTACTACTTCGACCAATCCAGGGATTTAGAATGGATTAATTATAAAGAAGGTGAAGGAAACTTTAATCCCGGTTTCAACCTCGAGCCTGGCAAGGGCTACCTCTACGCCCACAATACTTCTGGTGAATTCGCCCTCAACGGCACGCCTTACAGCGGCAACGGCGTCATTGAACTGGATTATGACAGCAATGCCACCGAATTCGCTGGTTGGAACCTTTTGGGTAACCCCTACGACTA
>CADBGN010000061.1 GCA_902794155.1 uncultured Bacteroidia bacterium | reverse complement strand
GATGTTCTCTTTGGTGTTCCTTTGTTATAGGTTCCTTTCCCTGGCGCCGCCTCCCGGTGGCGCCTGGTCTTGTGCTGGCCTCAGACTTTCAAAGAACTCTAGCTTCCGTCCCCTCCTCTCGGCCCCTCGTTCCTTCCGAAAGCGGGTGCAAAAGTACAGCTTTTTTCATTACGCGCAACACTTTTTTTCGATTTTTTGAAACTTTTTTACATTATATTGATTATCAAATTATTAAAAATAATATTTTTTCAGAAAAACATTGCAATAAGGACAGAAAAAACTCTTTTTCGGCCCAAAAGGTCACTTTTTTGTCAAGGTTCTCTGGAAAATTTTCATGATTTTGAGATCAAAACTCGGCATTTTTCGTCGCCAAAGTAGTCCGTTTCTCAACACACCTTATTAATATAATATCGGAATCGCGTTTTTTTGCCGAGAACGAAGTCGAAATCATCGCAAAATCGCTATTTTTGCCGAAAATAAGACATCGATGAGGTTTTGCTTCAGAATGATCCTGCTTTGTGCGACCGTGTTCACCTCGCTCACGGCCAAAGCACAGATATATACCAACGACTTTGAGAACCGCCAAGAGTGGAATGCACCTTGGTTCAACCTTCATATCGTGGCCGACAGCAGCGCAACGGAAGAGAATTACGTCTCCATCTGCGACACCATCCATGAATATGGTTTGGGATTCGGCATTAATGCAGACAGGAATTTCCACAACCAAAATGTCAGCTTCAAATACGATTTCTTGTTTAAGGCCGAGGTCTATACCCAAGCTGACATCGTTGTAAGCATCGACGACACTATCCGCAACCGCTATTGGGCGGCCTATCCCCTTGCGGATTATGTGAACGACACAACTGATTGGTCGCAGGTTCAACTCGACCTTAACTTCCCTGCCAGTTATACTCAAGGCAGCGAGATTAAGGTTTATGTCTGGAACAAAGCTAAGGAATTCATGGTATTTGATGATGCGCAGTTGGAAATCAAAACCGATGTCTTGCGAAGCTACCAACCTGAAATCATAACCATTCAAGATTCAACAATACAGCATGGTAACTTTTTCCCGATTGTGGAATACATCAACACCCAAGGCGACACCATCAATGATCCTTCAATTGCAGAATTCCATTATCACATGATCCCGATGTGGAACAACAATGTCTTAATAGGTTACACATTCAAAACCCAAACGCAGTTTAAGAAAGATGTCAAACTACTCAGATTAGCTATCATGCAAAACTTGCCTGAAGGCGAAATCATCGTTTATCGTAGAAATCAGCACATTGACAGTGTTAATTTGCAATCATCCTATTATCTTGACAGAGAAGGATTTATTGTAAAGCAAGATACTGTTTGTTCATGCACTTACCGCAACACCAACATTTCGTCCTTACAACTTGATGTTGAACACCGCACTGTCTGCTTCAACATCGACTATTGGCGCGACCATCCTTTGTTGCGTTACCCTATGCGAAATGACACAAGCGACTATTTCGAAGACATTTCCTATCGCTATGTCAAAGCTGGCGAAATCTTTGAAAGCGATTTCCACATTTATCATAACGCACCTAACGACCTCCCCCGCCTCATGCCCGTTTGGGACGGCTACCTATCTGCTTTCATCTTCACCGAACATGCCGACTGGACCGACATACGTACTCATCGTGCCGTACTCTTTGGAAATGAAAACATCACCAAACCGGAAGATGCCGTTGGTGGCTTCTGTTATTTCAACATCCCCGTCACGAAGAGTGTGTTCTATTGGAATCCCGACAATGTGACCAATGAAAAAACCAGCAATGGTCTTTTCAAAGGACTTGTCGCTTCCATCAAGACGGACAAGGAGTTTTATAAACTACTGAAAACCATTAAAAAACAAGGCTTTGAAATCTGTCTGCACTCACCCGAGGTTTACACCACTCTACCCGAAGAGTTCCCAAAGGCTATGCGTTTCATGAGAAGGCAATTCGACACCAAGAGTTGGATTGACCATGGCTACAACAACGGTCCCGACAAGAACCGTGAGGACTTGGTTTGCGATGGTCTGCTTCCCGATTCGCCACAATATGCCGCCGAGCTTTGGAAAAAGAACGGCGTGCGATTTCTTTGGAACGCCTATTATGAGGAAAACCGGATGGAGAGTCATAACTTCGATGGTCATTTTGTGCAACCTTTCGACGGCTTTGGCGATGCCCTGCCCAACCGACAAATCACCACTTTGCCCAGCGGCGACAAGGGCTTCCTGCTGTGGTCGACGCCCTCGACCTTGGAGGTGAATGAAGACCGCGAATGGTATTACTATTTCGACAGTATCCGCCTGCAACGTCTTGTAGACCAACACAATGTGTTTATCACACACGTCTATCCCGCTTGGAGCAATCCTTATCGCGCCTTCTGGCAATACAACGAAAACGGCACCGCCGTGGCCATGCCAGGCTTCAACTTCGCGCTGAGCCAACTTGCCCACTTCCGCGACGAGAAGAAAATCCTACCCACTACCATTGAACAATACCTCAGCTATTACGAGAAACTCAACAGCATCGAATACCTGATCATCGACCACAAGACCATACAATTGACCAACCCCAATGAAGCCATCAAGGGGCTGACTTTGCTATGCACCAAACCAATCGTGGTGGAAGGCAAAGCCATCGATTTCCGCAAGGTAGACGAAGGCTATTTGGTGTGGTTTGATTTGGGCAAAAACGAAACCGTAACTATAAGATACAGAGAATGAAAAGACTATCTATATTCGTTAGCGGCAATGGCACCAACCTGCAGCGCATTGCCGAATATTTCGCCAACAACAAAGACGTTGAAATCATCAACGTAGTGTGCAACAACCCCAAGGCCTATTCCATTGAACGGGCGAAGAATTTAGGCATCCCCTTGCGCATGATCACCAAGGAGGAATTCAAGAGCGAAGCCTTCATTAAGGAACTGCAAGACCTTCATGTCGACCTCATCGTATTGGCGGGTTTCCTTTGGAAAATTCCGGAAAACCTAGTCAAAGCCTTCCCGAAGAAGATTGTCAACATTCACCCTGCCCTATTGCCCAAATATGGCGGAAAAGGGTTTTACGGTGAGCACGTTCATGAGGCTGTTGTTGCAGCCAAGGAAGCCCAGTCGGGCATTACGGTTCACTTTGTCAACGAATTATACGACAGCGGCGAGATCATCCTGCAAGCCCGTGTCAGTTTGGACGAAAAAGAAACGCCTGACTCCCTGGCGGCTAAGATCCACCAACTGGAGCAGGCGTATTTTCCTGTGGCTATCGAACAAGTATTGTCGGAACGACAGAATTAGATATGCGTCGCGATGCGTTCAATCATTGCATCGATCTGCTTACCCATCTCTTCGGTATAACCAGGATTCTGCTCGAAAAGCATTTTGCAATTCTTGATATCATCAATGAGCCCCCTCACGGCATCTGGGTTATTGTAATAAATGCATTCAGGTTCCGTATAATTGGATTCTGTAGGTTCTTCTCCCATAAAGAATTCCATGATTTCCTTAGGATCTTCCGTGCTGAAGGTATCCACCATATCCTCATAGTAGTCTTTGCAGTCTTCACGCAGAGAGGTTTCATTAAAGAGCACATCGTCAATTCTCCATTCGCCGTTCTCCTTTAAGAGCTTCAGCGTGTAAGGATCATCATAGCAAGTCGAGTCGACGTAACGCATGGCGACGTCGCAATGCAGCGAGTCAACAGGCGTAACGCCTTCAATTCTAGTTTCTCTGTTTTCGGAACAAGCGTCCTGCACAGCGAGGTCCCATTGGAAACCAGGGAAGAAGTTGCCCCAGAAATGAACACCTTGAGCCTTTTCCTGAAGGGCCAACAAATCGGCTGTGAGGATCTTGTCAGCATCAAACAATTCGTGCATTTGCATCATTTGTTCGACGCGTTGTTTGATTTGAGCTTCAGTTTCTTTTTCTTTCGAGGCTTGTTCTTTGCCTCCGTTGTTCGTATTCTGGCAGGCCATAGCCATCACAGCCAGAAAAGCGATTGCTACAAATAAGGTTTTCTTCATAGTTGTAGATATTTAAGTATTTATAAATCATTCAGTTGGAAGCGCCTTAAAGCCATTACCCATGATTTCCGAGCTCTCGATCACGTTGACAAAAGCATTCGGGTCAAGGAAACGGAGGTTGGCCTTCAGTTTGACCAAATCGGAACGGTTCAAGGTGACATAAATCATCTTGCGCTCGGCACCTTGATAAAGTCCGCTACCCACGAATACCGTACCGCTGCGGTCCAAATCCTTAAGGATAAAGGCACGCACCTCGTCAATCTTATCCGTGACGATGAAGGCTGTCTTGTAGCTCTTCACGCCCTCCACAACAAGGTCGATGATCTTGCTTTCGATGAAGATAAGGATGATGGAATAGATAGGCAAACGGAAATCTTCAAAAGCAATCAGCGTGGTTAGCGAAATGATGCTGTCGACAATCAGTACCAGCGTTCCAAGACTGATTTTGGTGTATTTGTGGATAATCATGGAGATGATATCGGAACCGCCAGAAGTGGCACCCGAGCGGAAGATGACACCGATGGCCACGCCATAGATGAGGCCTGAAACCACCGTGTTCAAGAACATGTCGGGCATAAACCAACTTTGCGAGCCGTCTTTTGCAATATAATAAAGCGCGGACTGTGTGTCGGCGGCCACTGCTCCGCCATGAATCACGGGTGCATATCCCCAAAATGTCTCGAGGATATAGGTAAATACGGGAATCAGGATCACTGAGATAATGGTCTTGATACCGAATTTGGGCCCAAGGATAATCGTACCGATAATCAACAAAGGGATGTCCATGCAAATGCCAGACACGGAGATCTTCCATCCCCACAAGGCATTGAACACGTTGGCGAGACCGTAAACTCCGCCAGGAGCCAAGTGATATGGATTCACGAACATCACATCGCCGACGGCGAAAAGAGCCGAGCCTAAAATCAAATAGAAATAGGCCAAGATTTCTTGTTTCAGTTTTCCACTTTTCATATCTTAAACAATTAAAATCCAGTATTTTAGATTAATGAATATGCTTTTTGAAGCGACAAAGGTACGAAATTTCCAAAATCTTACTAATTTTGCAAGCCAAAATAGGACCCGTAGTTTAATGGATAAAATAAAGGATTCCGGTTCCTTAGCTCAGGGTTCGATTCCCTGCGGGTTCACAGCAAAAAGGCTAAGCGTGCTTAGCCTTTTTGCTGTTTATCGGTAATTATCACATCTATAGCACCGACGCCGAACTTGGCGATGCTGGCCATGCGGTTCTCGGTGTTCTTATAGTCCTTCAAGGCCTCGATGATGGCATTCTTCAAAACACCGTTGCCAACACCATGAATAAAAGTCACCTTGTTGTATTCGGCAGCGATGGCACTATCGAGCATCTTCTTGAAGTAGTCCGTCTGTATCTTGAACATATCATGGCTCGAAAGACCAAGTATGTTGTCGACCAACTCGCCGATGTGCAAGTCAACGATGGCCTCACCAGGAGCTACACGGTGCTTGTCGATAGGCGATTCCTTTTTCACCAAATCCTTAGCAGGTGCCTGTGAGCCCACTCCTTCTTTCAAAATCTTGGTAAAATCACTGTCACCGTGCTTAAGGGCAATCAATTCGGAGAGGCAGATCATCACCGACTTCTCGCCCAAAATGCCAGAAGGCAGGTAACTGCCCTCCTTGTAGAAGCGTCCCGGACGCAACGAGAAGGGTGCATTCAACGGAAGCAACACACAATCGGAAGTTTCGGCAGTCAAAATGGCTTGAACCACACCGTTGAGCCAATATTCCAAATCATCACGCGAGATGGTCTCAATGACAATCTTCTCGTATTTGTCGATTTGACCGAAGTCCACATTGGCGAACTTGTCTTCTTCCTTAATGGTGTAAGTGTAAAGCATCTCGTAGGGCGTGTGGTTGACCAGCACCACATCAAGCGGACCCGTCAGAAGCCACTGTTGCTCGTGCGGCACGAAGGCCATGTAGATGCCTTCCTTCTCCGCCTCTTTTGCAAAACGACGCAGACCACCTTTTCGGGCCTCCTCGGCCTGCTGTTGTTTCAGGAGTTCCTGTCCCTGGACCTCTTTCTGCACCTTGTCGACCGTCTGTTGTTGCTTGCTCGGAGCGGGCATGGAGCGGTAGTCGAGCACCAAATCCGTAATCAAAGTCGGGATTTCGAAGCCGTCTTCCACCTCGACCATCACCATGCGGGAGTCGATGATTTTCGTGACCTTGCCCCCACCCACTGTGCTGAGGAAATTCACCTTATCGCCAATCTTAAATTCTGCCATAGTTTTTCGATTTAAGGCGGCAAAATTACACAAATTTGGCAGAATTTTTGTACTTTCGCGTCCGAAATCGAAGATTCATCGACACGAAGTGAGTTAAAACCATTGGGAATGAAAACCAAAATACTAGTTATGTTGTTGGCCGTGTTGGCAGTTGCCTGCACTAAACGCAACGATCAGGCCGAAATCGACCTTAACGTCAACTATGAAATCAATAGAAATCCGTTGATTACCGATACTTTATGCTACACCAACGAAGCGGGTAACCTATTCCTCATCACCGAGATCCAATGGTTCCTCTCCGACATCGAACTGAAAAACGAGACAGGCAATTGGACCTTGCTTCGTCAGCGCGGAATTTCTGATACTTTGGACGCCAGTCGTGTTTTCTACATCGACACCGACATCCCAGAAACACAAAACTTGCGTTCCTGCCCCGTAAAAACAGGCCACTACACAGCCATACGTTTCACCTTTGGATTGGATGATTATGACAACTATACCGGCCTTTTCAACGATCCGCCTGAGTCGGAGATGTTTTGGCCCGACGTGTTGGGCGGCGGCTACCATTATATGAAACTCAACGGGAAATATGCTGGTTCATCAGGCCGACTCAAGCCCTTTGCCATTCACCTCGGCATTGGGCAAAACGAGGATTGCACCGAGTTCTACCAAAACTACTTCATCGTAGAGTTGCCCCTCGATTTCGACGTCAAGGCAAATGCCGACAACCGACTTGACTTGACCATGGTCATCGACAATTGGTTCCGCAATCCGCATGTCATCGACTTCAACGATTTGGGTAGCAGTATCATGCAGAACCAAAATGCGCAACGCTTGTTTAATGGCAACGGGAAAGACGTGTTCAAAATCGGGAAACCAAACGACAACAATATAAAGATGAAAAGAGAAGCAAGAATAGTGGAAAAGTTCAACGAGGTAATGCATTATGCCACGCCAAAGCCCCATTTTTGGACTTGGGAGAACGTCAGACAAACCTTTGAGCAAATCAAGGAAAGCGACAAAAACCGTTCATGAGGCGCTTGTTTTGGATAGTACCTTTAATGCTGTTCAGCCTGCTTTCGTGCAACCCTGAACACAACGCTTATGTGCCAACGGCTTATGAGCTAGGACAGCCTTCCTATTTCCCCACAAAAAACAACATCCCTGCCGACAATCCCATGACCGAAGAAGGTGTGGCCTTGGGCAGGAAACTGTTTTACGACCCAAGACTCTCGGGTCGCGACGGCACCGACGGCATCCGCAGTTGCTCATCTTGCCACCATCAAGAAAACAACTTTGAGTTTGGCGCCCCGACCAACACCCATCACGCCATGCTTCCTTTAATCAATCTGGCATGGAATCGCACGGGCTTGGGCTGGAATGGTAGTGTGGCCACTTTGGAAGACATGGTCTTGGCGGCAGTCACAAGTCCGGCTGAAATCAATGCCGATACCAATCAGGTAGTCAAATACTTGCAGAAGACCGATGATTATCCCGAATTGTTCGAGAAGGCTTTCGGCAGCCGAGAAATCACCTTTGTCAATGTCGAAAAAGCCATTGCACAATTTGTGAGAAGCTTGGTATCTGCCGACAGCAAATTCGACCGCTATCTACTTGGCGAAGAAGAACTTACCGAAGACGAGTTGGCTGGCTACGAGTTGTTTTGCACCGAAGAAGGCGCCGACTGTTTCCACTGCCATGGCGGTGGAGGGCTTGCCTTGATGACCACCAACCTGTTCTATAACAACGGCTTGGACGATGAGTTCAACGATCCCGAAGACCGTTCGGCCGTCACGGGAAGCCATTGGGACCGAGGTGCATACAAAGCCCCTACCCTGCGCAACATTGCCGTTTCGGCTCCTTATATGCATGATGGACGCTTCACCACTTTGGACGAGGTCATCGATTTTTACAGCGAAGGCGTGAAAGACTCCGAGAACATCAACCCGCTGATGCACCATGTGATGGATGGTGGTGTGCGGCTCACCGACTTGGAGAAGGCGCAGCTCAAGGCGTTTTTGAATACCTTGACGGATGAGACTTTCTTAAACAATCCTGACTATTCCAAGCCATGACTTATCCCTGGGGAGACGAACGCAGATTCAACAGCTACAGCAACTACTTCACGAAGCAGTTCGGCGGGCGCGTGCAGAAGATCAGCATCGACGCAGGTTTCAGTTGCCCAAATCGCGATGGGAAAATCAGCACGGGTGGTTGCACATTTTGCAGCAATGAGGCCTTCAATCCGTCATATTGTCGACCGGAGAAGAGTATTAAGCAGCAGATTGAGGAAGGCATAGAGTTCCACCAAAGGAGGTATCGTCGGGCAAACAAGTATCTGGCTTATTTTCAGCCGTTTTCGAATACTTACAAGCCGATTGAAGAGCTGAAGAATATCTATGAGCAGGCTTTTGAAGCCATAGATTTCCACCTCCCGCAATGCCCGCCTCGGAATGACATGGCTTCAAAAGCCTTAGAAACACCAGAAATCATTGGTATCGTCATCGGAACGCGACCCGATTTGGTTGACGAGGTTCTTTTGCAATACCTCAAAGAGATACAGAAATCGCATTATGTCATGCTGGAATACGGTGTGGAGAGCGTTTACAACGAGACCTTGAAACGCGTCAACCGAGGTCATGACTTCGCCACGGCGGAGAAAGCCATCCGCATGACTGTCGACTATGGCATCCCCTGCGGAGCACATTTTATCTTTGGCCTGCCTGGTGAAAGCAAGGACATGATGCTTGATGCTGCAGACATCATCTCACGACTGCCTTTAACCACAGTCAAGTTCCACCAACTGCAAATCTTCAAAGGCACCACAATGGCTGAAGAATACCTAGAGCATCCCGAGCATTTCCATCTCTTTAACCTGGAGGAATACATCGATTTCGTCATCGATTTTGCCGAAAGGCTCAATCCTCACATCGTCATCGAGCGTTTTGCCGGCGAGGTACCCCCACGCTACCTTGTCAGTGAGCCTTGGATGAAGCTAAGGTATGATGAGGTATTGTGCCGCATTGAGAAACGGATGGAAGAACGGGACACTTGGCAAGGGCGATTGTACACACCCCATTCTTAAAGCTTTTTCACCGGGAAAGTGAAATACGTGTTGGGGAAAGGCTCGTTCTTCAACGTGAAGTGCCACCACTCCTCGCCGATGGGCTTGAAGCCGTGACGCATCATGGCCTCACGCAATATCATGCGGTTGTGGAACTGCTCGGCGGTGATATGGTCATTGGGCTTGTATTTTCCCGTGTTGGGGTTGCCGCCAAAGTCGGGATGGCTCTCACGACCGAACCAATCGAATGTGCCGCCCATATCCACTTCCTTCTCCGTGGCCATGTCGAACAGGGTAAGGTCGACGGTGGAACCACGGGTATGACCACTCTTTTTGGCAATATAGCCCAACTCGAAGAGCTTGTCTCTCGGCACATCGGGATAGAAATAAGGTTTCATAAGCGTGTCGTTGACATCAGCGGCCCAACGCACAAAGTGGTCGACGGCGCACTGCGGCCGGTAAGCGTCAAATATCTTCAGGCGATAGCCTTGTTTCATAAGATCGTCGCTCACGGCACGGAGGCTGTCGGCAGCCTGGCGGGTGAGCAGGGCAATAGGCTCCAGATAGCCGTCCACACGGGCGCCAACGAAGTTATAGGTGCTGTAATAACGTATTTCCAAGATGGCATCGGGAACGACGTCGGTAATGTTGACGAACTGGCTGGCATCATCGGTGGACGGCAACTCACCCGTCAGCTGCTTGAACTCAGCTTGTGCCTTGGCTAGTTGTTCAAGAAAAGCGGAACTGGTGTGCAGCCTGACCAAGCCGATGGCGGCACAAAGGCGGCTGGCATCCACATCGCTCTGCCAGTGGGCGCCGGCGATAACACGGCTCTCACCATACATGTAGCCGCGCGCCATGATGGTATCGGCCTTGGCTGGATTGACCTCAGAGAGCAACAAAGCAGCGGCATAGCCACGTTGGCTGTGACCCGAGGGATAGGAGCCTTCGCCCGACAGTTCAGCTTCTTCATACCGCGTAAGCATGTGTTCGTGGAAGCGTTCAAACGGGCGCTTGCGATGGTAGAATGACTTCGGCTTGACGCGCGTCTGGTCGATGGTGGAAAGGCTATTGACCAAGTATTTGTATATCTCGGGTGTGCCTTCCTTGGAGATTTCGATGCCGAAGGGCACGCTAAAAACGGAGAATAACGAGTCGTAGTTCCACATGGCATCACGAAACACAAGGGCTGCGCGAACCGAATCGCAACGTTGTGTCTTGCCCCACATGTAACGCATGATGTCGTGGCCAAAGTCAACACCGATAGTGTCGGGCGGCGGAGGTAGGCATTTTATGAGGTCGGGCATCTCTTCCGTGCTGAAATACAGCGTAACACCGTCATTTTGTGCTTGGGTTTGTAGGCTACCGCAAAACAGGAATGCGGCGAGGAATCCTATGAAAAGCTTTTTCATTTTGTCTTGGGTTTGAATTGTGGGTGCAATAATACGGAATTTTCGGAATAGTCTTTGACCTCACATCTTCATTTTTAACATCCCAAACGTAGCAAAGAGTCACTATTTCATGGCAAACACTATTTTCATCACAGCTATTCAAAAAAGTTGTATTTTTGAAGCATCCTAAACATTAACATTATGAATAAAGTCTTTACAAAACTGGCGTTGACCCTTTCGGTCATGGCCCTCGTTCTTGCTTTCAGTGCATGCAACAACGACAAAGAAAACGTACAGCGTTTCAAAGACGCCGCAATGAACCTCGACAAGACGAACCACACACTGACCGACGTGTATGACTATTGGCCGGTATGTGGCATCCGTGTCACAGGAAGCCATCTCGCCTCACTGATTTCGCTAGAAGAGCTTGAAAAGATGCTCCCCTGCCCTCTCTATGCGTCCGGCCCCCATCATGACGGACAATGGGACCTCGACAACGAGACCGATTTTGGGCACTACAATCCAAAGGCCATTCAGTACCTTGCCAACCTTGCAAAAAAAGTGGTCGCAGACAAGCAGTTTGTGGAAAAAAGCAAAAACCTTGTGGACCAATACCTCTACGACAAGATGCTCATCATGATGGTGCTGCATGATGCGCTTTACGATGAAGGCCTTCCCTCACGGATGGATAAGGATGCCAGTGTGGAGGAAACCCGAAATAAAATCCTCAACGAATTGGTGGAAAACAAAGGATTCTGCTACGAAATCTCATGCGTCTTCCGCGACTATGTCTACATCGATGTGGATTCTTGGACCGGGAACGGCTCTGAAGGACACTTCCTGTATTTCTGGGCCAGACGATGGAAAGACGGCACCATAGACCAATTCTATGACGCACTCAGTACCGTCTTCAAGGCCTACCATCCAGAATACCAATACCGGTTTGAGGATTTTTACAGAGAAAGCGAGGAACCCTATTACGATGAGGAAGAGGAGTTTGAAGGAGACTGGTGGCCCATTTACAATCAAGTTTGGCACGCTCTGTTGCAGGAACACGCAAAACTGGGCGAGAACAACGATTTGTTGGATTATGGCGACGAATACGAAGCCGATGGATATTACGAAGAGTATAACACCAATGATGGCATTGACATTGCTTTTCCCGGTACGGAGCAAGGCTACTATCACGCTTTTAAATGTTTCCCGCTTGAAAACGGCACCATGAAAGTGTATGAATATGTGGCTTGGGTTTTGGGCGAAGAAGCCGCTTACGAAGAACCCACCTTTGAACCTTCGTTCTCCTTCAACAGCTACCACTACGACCAAGGGACGCTGACCCCCATGCCGCTAGAACCCGAGATCGCCGAATGCATCGCTGACGTCTCTCTCTACCGTTATAGTCCCGCCACATTCACCGAAAATGGTGTCTTGTTCAACAATGGCACTCAAACCAAGTTTGTCTGGGATGGCGAAAAGATGGTAAAAGAATAGACTCTAAAAATATGCAAAAAAGCGCGCCTCAACCGAGACGCGCTTTTTTCATTTCAATAAAGACCCATTTAATTACGACATTTTTTACTCCTATGTAAAAAAGGACTATGAAACAGATTTTTCCTTAATTTTGCAGAATAGCAAGTATAGAGGAATGGGAGTACTATTAAAAGACTAAACATGGGAAAAAACACAGAAAACACTAGCGACATCATCATCTATCAGACCGAAGATGGTTTGACAAAGATCAATGTGAAATTGGACAACGAAACGGTTTGGCTGAATCAGCAGCAATTGGTTCTGCTGTATCAATCCAGTAAATCGAATATTAGTGAGCATATTAAGCACATTTTTGCTGAAGGTGAATTAGTGGAAGAATCAGTTGTTCGGAAATTCCGAACAACTGCCGACGACGGTAAAAACTACGATGTGACATATTATAACCTTGATATGATAATATCGCTCGGCTACCGCATCAAATCTACCATTGCCACCCGTTTCCGTATCTGGGCCACTCAGCGGTTGAAGGAGTATATGATTAAAGGCTTCACGATGGACGACGAGCGGCTGAAGGGCAACGGTGGCGGCAACTATTGGAAGGAACTGCTCGACCGCATCCGCGACATCCGTTCCTCGGAGAAGGTGCTGTACCGCCAAGTGCTTGACCTATACGCCACCAGTGTGGATTATGATCCCAAGAGTGATGAATCCATCCATTTTTTCAAAGTAGTTCAGAACAAACTGCACTATGCCGCCCATGGTCATACTGCTGCCGAAGTC
>CADBGN010000060.1 GCA_902794155.1 uncultured Bacteroidia bacterium | reverse complement strand
GCCGCGACGATGATACTGCGGGAGACCGTGGGAAAGTAGTTCGCCGCCCACCCACAACGGAAAGCCTGCACCCATCCGGGTGCGGGCTTTACTGTTTACAAGCCCCACACGGATACGTGTGGTGTAAATGGGATGTCGTGCCTTCGACACGGGGCGCTATTCCATAGTAGAGATCCTGTATGGCATCAAACATGTCACAATCCGAAAAACTCATCCTTGAAATTCACGAAATACACCCTTTCTTGAGCGCGCGTCAAGGCAGTATAGATCCATCTTAAATCTTCTACCTCAAGCGTCTCCTTCTGGTTAAAGGATGAATCGATGAACACGCTGCTCCATTGCCCGCCTTGCGTCTTGTGGCAGGTGAGTGCGTATGCGAATTTGACCTGCAATGCGTTGAACCAAGGATTCTTTTTCATTTCCTTGTATCGTTCCCTACGGTTGGGGATGTCCATGTAGTCCTCTTCAATCGCTGCAAATAGTCTTTGGCTCTCTTCTTCCGAAAGTGAAGGGCTGTTGCTGTTTAAGGTGTCCAAAAGAATTTTGGTTTCTAGGTTTGGCGCATCGGGATAGTCGGTGAAGCTGAGCTCCACATCGGCAAAACGGAAACCGTACATGTCATCGTAATGTTTGATTTTCCTGATCTCTGCCATATCACCGTTGGCGATGAAACTCATCGTTTCGTTCCCCTCCGCCCAGAAATAGTTGTTTTTCACGACCATCAACTTGTCGCCAGTCGCAATCTCACCTTCGATGTTGAGTATGCGTCCACGTATGGCCTGGTTAAACATGTTGGCGCGTTTGTTTGACTTGCAGATTACGACGGCTTCGTTTTCCGATGTATTGTTAAAGGCATTGTGCAACATCTCTTCAAAGGTCTCAGGGCTAATCTTTTGGATGTCGTCGAAGCCGTCCAAATGGAAGATGGGTAATGCGTATTCGTAGAGGTTTTGTCCAAGCATTTGCCTGATGTCAGTGGCGTTGTATAGTATGCCTGACTCCAAGGCCTGACGTTTTACCTCAGTCAACTCATAGGTGGCTGCTGTGATAGGGAATTGTGATTTCAGATATTCGCAGTCCAAGGCTGGACTCTCTTGACTCTCAACGGGAGGCAACTGAGCCGTGTCGCCTATCAAAAGCAGGCGGCAATTCTCACCGCTGAAGACATACCCCAACAAATCGTCGAGCAAGCTGCTTCCTCCAAACTCCCTTTGTTCGCCAATCATAGAGGCTTCATCAACGATAAACAATGTATTCTTGAACTTGTTCTCGGCTTTCACCATCCTAAAACTTCCGTCTGGAAAGGTTTTGGTTTGGTAGATTCTACGATGTATGGTTGAGGCATTTTGTTCTGTGTAGTTACTGAGGACTTTGGCGGCCCTTCCCGTTGGTGCCATCAGCAAGAATCTCATACCGATAGAAGGCAATGCCCTCACTAAGGTCTTGACCAACGAGGTCTTACCTGTTCCTGCATATCCTCTAAGGATGTAGGTGGGATTGTCTTTTTGCGAAAGAAGGAAGGCGGCAATATGATAAAGCACGATAGCTTGTCCCTTGGTAGGCTCAAATCCAAAGGATTGCACCAGTTTAACATATAGCTCGCTACGGCTTAACATGGCTTAGAAAGGATAGCCTATGCCGGCTTGGAATCGGAGGTTGTTGTATTCTTCATTGCCAAACCGCCAATAACTGCCTGTTTCCGGGTTAGGATAAGGATTGCGCATGGCGTACGCGATGTCGAACCTGAGAAGGAGGAATGAGACGTCCAACCTGATTCCGAACCCTGCGTCGAGGGCCATTTGCTTATAAAAACTATTGAATTTGAATTCGCTGTTAGGCATGGATTCGTTGGGATGATAAGTCCAAACGTTACCTGCGTCAACGAATACAGCTCCTTTGAAGATGTTGTAGATGGGGAAGCGGTATTCGGCATTGAACTCCAACTGCATGTCGCCCGTCTTTTCGATGTCTTCTGAGACAGGTACATATCCTCCAGGGCCTATGGTGCGGTAGAGCCATCCGCGTAGTCCATTGGCACCACCGCCATAGAAGCTGCGCTCGAAGGGTAAGTCTTTCGAATTGCCGTAAGGCACACCTATTCCGACAAACTGACGCATGACGAACCACGATTCATTGCCCAGGTCAAGGTGCTGCCTAATGTCAAAACTGCCTCTGACGTATTGGGCGTAAGGCATGCCAAACAGTTCATGATAGCCGTGTTCGTTTTCTGTGATGAGTTTGGTCTTGTTGAACAGCGAAATCAAGTTGCCGCTCGATTCAAAATCGGCGCGGATATAGAAGAAACTGCCTTCCTTGTTGATGCTTTGGGTGTTGTAGATGATGGAATATCTAGTGCCGAACAGGAGGTGGCTGGTGTATTGAGCTTTTTTTCTTTGGCTGGTTTCCGCGTCAAGATAGGCTTGGAATGTCGGGTTGATGTTGGCGATTTTTACGCTATTGAGGAAGAAAGGCGAAAGGGCCTGCGCAAGACGATAGTTGGTTTTCCAGTCGTAGCTGTAGGAAGCCGTTGAAATGTATCGGGAATAGTAGAAGCGGGTTTGTGAGCTGAGGCCTAGTGAGAGGGTGGTGGTAGGTTGGTAATCTCTGGCGAAGCTGAGGGACGAGAAAAATCCAAGAAACTTTGGAAACACAAGGTTGGCCGAGAGTCCCAATTCCCAAGTGTTGAATACACTCTGCCCACTTTCAGAGATTTCATTTTCGACCAGTTGTTGTGCTTCAAAGCCTCCTTTTAGGCCGAGTTGGAAGGTTTCGGCGCCATGAAAGATGTTTTTATTGGAGTAAGACAAGCTTCCTTTGATGCCTAGATCGCCATCAGAGTTGGTGCCTTCGCCTTGCACCGTAAATGAATGCACGTCGTTTTGCTGCATAGTGATGCGGCAGTTAAGCCGATTGAGGCTGTCGTTTTCAACGTTCACCGTGTCGAATTCAATGTTCACATTGCTGTAGAGACGGAAATTGCTCAAGGCTCGATAGGTGCCTGTGACGCTGCGTTGGTTGTATGGGAAATCCTCAAGGATCATGACGGAGCGAGAGAAAGCAGAAGGCTTCACCTGCGGCTCGTTGTAGTAATAGAAATGCAGGTGGTTGGTACGCTTTCTTTGCCCAACCTCTTGTATGAGTACGGTCGAATCCGAAGGATTGTTGTGAGATTTGAAGATGGTATAGTCTGGGTAGATGCTGATTTTGTTGATGTAGTATTTTTTGTAGGCCAAGTCGCTTTTTTTCAGTTTCATGGTGACAGTCAACGAGTGGTTCATGAAGTTGCTGTCTACCTCATAGAAGATATTGTCACGGCTGAAAAAGAAATAGCCCGAGTTCTTCATCCTTTCGGTGATGATTTCGCGTTCCTTATCAAGTTCGAAGGCATTGTAAATGTCGCCACTATCCAGCCTGAATCTAGCGCTATCGCGCATGATATAGCTTCTGATGAGTGAGTCTTCTATAATGTGGTCTACATGGCTGACGGTATAGGGCTGGCTTGGAGTGACATGGTAATAGACGCGTGCTTTTTTCTTTCGCTTTTGGTATTTAACAGTATGGGTGACTTTGGAATGGAAATAGCCTACCTTGTCAAGGTATCGTTCCATTTGGTTAGACGAACGCCTGGCCTCTGCGGGGTCGTAATAGACGGGTTCATTGCCGAAAGTCGTGTTCATCCATTTCCAGAAGTTGCTCTTGGGCCGCTGTTGCGATTTGTAGTAGATCCATGTCGGCAGATTGGTTTTAAACGTGCTTTTGTAAGGCTTAAGTGAGATGTAGGATGATAAAGCCGACTTGCTGATTTTTGTCTTTTTCCCTTCTATTTCAACGCTGTTGCTTCTGACCAAATACTTTCCTTCTGGCACAAAACGTCTGACACTGCATGATGACAGTATCATGCCTACGAGAAAGAGTAGAATGATATGAAGCTTCTTGCCTGACATGCAACACGGATTTGCTGCAAAGGTAAGAATTTTCCTTTTATACGACCTCGGCTACGGTGAAATTGCTGCCGCCGATGAAAACCACATCGTCGAAATGCGCATTGTTGACAGCCGAACGATAGGCATGGCTGACGGACTCGAAAACTTGTCCACGCAAACCCATGTCGAATGCTTTTTGTGCTAAGATATTGGCATCCAATCCTCTGGGAATGTCGGCCTTGCAGAAATAGTATTCAGCGCCATGGGGCAGGAGCTGCAACACGCTGTCGATGTCCTTGTCGTTGACCATGCCAAGTACGAAATGTAGTTTCTCGTAGTTCATCTCAGCCAATTGCTTGACGACTTCGGTGATGCCGGCTACGTTGTGTCCCGTGTCGGCAATGGTCAATGGGTCTTTACTGAGGATCTGCCAGCGTCCCATGAGGTGGGTGTTGCGGATGACTCTACCGATTCCGTCGCGGATGTCGTCTTCCGAGAGGTTGAATTTGTTGCGAAGCAGGTCGAGGGCGCACATCACGGTGGTGAGGTTTTTCTGCTGGTAGTTGCCCATCAGCGGAAGCTCGAGAGCCTCCATGTAGAGCTCACTGTTTTTCCAGATGTCATACTTTTGTACGATGTCGGACTCAATATGGATCTTGTCGCAGTCGAAGACCTGGTCGGCGAAATAGATGGGACTGTTGCATTCCTTGGCTTTATCGATGAAGACTTGTTCGGTCTCTGGATGTGTCTCACCGATGACGACTGGGATGTTAGGCTTGATGATACCTGCCTTTTCGTATGCAATCTTGGCTCGCGTGTCCCCAAGGAACTTCATGTGGTCGAAGTCGATGTTGGTGATGATACTCAGTTCTGGTGTGATGAGGTTGGTGGAGTCTAGCCTTCCGCCCATGCCAACCTCGACGATGGCGATGTCGACCTTTTCTTTCGAGAAATAGTCGAAGGCCATGCCCACGGTCATCTCAAAGAAGGAAAGTTCCATCAGCTCAAACTTTTCCTTGTAGGTGTCGATGAATTGCACCACGTTCTCCTCAGGAATCATCTCGCCGTTGATGCGGATGCGTTCGCGAAAGTCGCGTAGGTGGGGCGAGGTGTAAAGGCCGGTCTTATAGCCAGCTTCCTGAAACACGGACGCCAGCATGTGTGATGTGGAGCCTTTGCCGTTGGTGCCAGCCACATGCACAGACTTGAAGTCATTCTGTGGGTTGTTGAGAAGATCAAGTAGTTGGATGGTGTTGTTCAAGTCAGCTTTGTAGGCTGCGGCTCCAATGCGTTGGTACATTGGGAGCTTGATGAACATCCAGTCGAGAGTCTCTTGGTAGGTCATGGTTTGTATTTTAAGGTTCATCCCTATGGGATGTTGGCCGCTGATTGTTGTTTTTTACCGAGCGAGCATCCCTACGGGATGCAATGTTTTCCCGTAGGGAAAAGTGTTCGGTTGATTTATGTCTTTCAAATGTTTAGTTGCATCCCATAGGGATGCTCCTTTTATGGGTTACTGGTTGATGACAAAAGTATATGTGATGGTTCCATGTTGCTCTTCGGGAGCATCGGGGTCGGCAGCAAAGGTTGAGCGTTTGGCAGCCTGAATGGCTTTTTGGCGCATGGTGTTGTTGAAAATCTCGGTGCCTTTTGTGGCGACTTCGGCGCGAACGACTTGTCCGGCACGATTCACCCAAATGTCGACCACGATCTTGCCTTCTTCGTTGAAGTCGTCGTCGGGACGGTGCAGGCTCTTGGCACCACGGCCTCCGAGGTCATATCCCGTTCCATTGCCTTTACCTCCGTTGCCGTCGTATTTCTTGATGCCGGCCAATCCGTTGGGCTTGCCTTGGTCGCCAGGCTGTCCGGTAATGCCTTCCGAGCCACCCGCCTGTGGGCTATTACTGCCCTTGTAGATGGCGCGGTTGTTGACTTGAGGTTTCGGCTGTTCGACAGGCTTCTCCTGCTTTGGCTTGGTGACTTTGGGCTTTTCGATGGCAGGTGCTTCTTCGTCGGTTTGGGTGACGATGTCTTCCTCGTTCTTGCTTTCCTCTTGTAGTGGCTGGGCAGCCATGGGGATGGCGGGCGTTTCGGGCTGTATGTTGCCCATGCCTTGGTCCATCATGCCCAAGTCGACCTCAACGCCTTCTTCGCCCGGCAAGGGCAAGGGCGTTTTGAAGGCCATCAGGAGCAGGACAAGCACCGCCAAGGCGTGAACCACGATGGTTCCCACGATGGCAATACCTTTGTCTTTCTTTTCTCTGCTGTCCATGTCTTATTTCTTTGGCGATGTAGCTAAAATCACTTTGTGGTTGTTGCCAGTGGCGTTGTTGATCTCGTTGACGGCATCAATCACATTCACTACGAATTGCACGGGGACGGTCTTGTCCGAACGCAGCACTATGGTGGCTTGGCTGTCGTTGCCAATCTTGGTGTTGATCATGTCCATGAGTTGGGTTTCCTCGGCAGGGTTGTCGTCAACGAAGTATTGGTATTGGTCGTTGATGTAGACTGTGACGGTCTGCTTGGCCATGGTCTTGCTGCTGCTTGAAGGCAACATGAGCTTGATGGCGTTTGGCGCGACCAAGGTAGAGGTGAGCATGAAGAAAATCAGCAGCAGGAACACCAAGTCCGACATGGACGAGGAGTTAAACGTAGGTTCGACCTTATTTCTTGATTTAATGGCCATAATGCGCTGATTTTATGCGGGTTCATTCAAGACATCCATGAATTCAGTCGCTTTGCCTTCAAGCAGGTTGACGACTTTCTGAATCTTGTTGGTGATGATGGCGTGGAAGAAATAGGCGATGATACCCACAATCAGACCGCCGACGGTGGTCACCATGGCTTCGTAGATACCGGATGAAAGCAATTCGATGTCGATGTTGTTGCCCGCCATCGACATGTTATAGAAGGCGCGAATCATACCCGTCACCGTGCCCAAGAAACCAATCATCGGGGCGGCACTGGCAATCATGGCAAGGATGCTGACGCCGCGTTCCAGTTTGGCGACCTCCAGGTTACCTACATTCTCGATGGCCGAGTTGATGTCACTCAAAGGACGACCGATGCGCGAGAGACCCTTCTCAATCATACGTGAGATAGGGGTGGAGTTGCCGCGGCACAAGGCCTTGGCCGACTCCAGTTTGCCGTCTTTCATGTATTCACGGATGCGCTCCATGAAGCCCTTGTCGTATTTCGTGGCACGCGATACGACAATGAATCTTTCGAAGAAGATGTAAACGGCGATGAGCGAAAGCACAGCCAATAAAATCATGATCCATCCACCTTTGGTGGCGAGTTCGAGAACGGAAAGCTTGAATTCTGTAGGTTGGGCTGCTGCTTGTGCGGTAGCGGCTGTGCCTTCGCTGATGGTTTGTTGAATTTGTAGGAGATTCATATTGTTTTGAAATTAACTCTGTTTTAAACTGAAAAACGTTCATAATATTGTTATCGCATATCAATCACGTCGACCTTGGGGCGTTTTTTGGCATCGAAGGTGAAGAAGTTGTCGTCCAGTTTCTGGTCATATTTCATCTCTTCAACGGTGATGCTGACTTTGTTGCCGTCTTCCATATAGATGTCGGCACTTTTTAGCTCGGTTTTCTTCGTGTTGATTTTCAGCGTCACACGCTTGTATTGTCCCTTGGGGTTGGCCAACTCGATGGTGGCGATACCTTTCGCATCGATGTTGGTCAGGCTGGCCACGTAGCTCTTGTCCAACGAAGTGAGGATTTTCAAAGGCGTGTTGTCGGTGCCTTCGCTGGCGTTGCTCACCATGACTTCCTCATCGTCGATGAGATACAGCCAAATGGTTTTGCCATCGGAGATGGTTTGTTGGTCAGCCATCTCGGTTTTATATGCTTCGCCCTGCAACCAAGCATGACCTTTCAGGCTCTCACTTAAGTTTTTATCGGCACCAATTTGATAGCTGAAAGCCATCTCCACATTTTTGTGGCTCTTGATTTGGTCGACTAAAACGCGGATGATGGCATCGGCGTTGTTTTGTGCTCTAACAGCCTGTGCTGCAAACAATAAGAGCAAGCAGGCGATGATGTTTTTCGTTCTCATGGTCAAATTCCGTTATCTTTGTTGTACAGATCCCGCAAAATCTGTTCCAAAGCGGCTTCGGAGGTGACTTTAACCTCTCTGGACTTGCTGCCTGAGAACGGTCCGACGATGCCCGCAGCCTCCAATTGGTCGATGATACGACCGGCACGGTTGTAACCTAGTTTCAGCTTGCGCTGGATCATGGAGGTGGATCCTTGTCCGGTTTGCACCACGATGTGTGCGGCTTCCTCGAAGAGGCTGTCGCGCTCGCCATCTTCTTCGATGTCGACGCCTTCGCCTTCGTCTTCAGGCACCTCGGGCAGCAGGAAGGGCTCGGGATAGCCGCGTTGTGCACCGATGAACTCGGTGACGGCTTCCACCTCAGGCGTGTCGATGAAGGCGCATTGCAGACGCACCAGGTCGTTGCCCGTGGAAAGTAGCATGTCGCCGCGACCAATCAGTTGGTTGGCACCGCTTTGGTCAAGGATGGTCTTCGAGTCGACCTGCGAGATGACGCGGAAGGCAATACGTGCCGGGAAGTTGGCCTTGATGGAGCCTGTGATGATGTTGACAGAAGGACGCTGTGTGGCAATGATCAAGTGGATGCCGACAGCACGAGCCAGCTGGGCAATACGGGCTATCGGGGCCTCCACCTCGCGACCTGCTGTCATGATGAGGTCGGCGAACTCGTCGACGACAAGCACGATGTAGGGCAAGAAACGGTGGCCCTCGGTGGGCAGCAGCTTGCGGGCCTTGAACTTCTCGTTGTATTCGATGATGTTGCGGCACTCAGCGGATTTGAGGAGGTCGTAGCGCTGGTCCATCTCAATGCACAAGGAGTTCAGCGTGCGCACCACTTTCTTCACGTCGGTGATGATAGCATCCTCTGAATCGGGAAGCTTGGCAAGATAATGGCGCTCGATGCGGTTGTAAAGCGTCAGTTCCACCTTCTTCGGGTCAACCATGACAAACTTCAGCTCCGATGGGTGCTTGCTGTAAAGCAACGAGGCGATGATGGCATTCAGTCCCACCGACTTACCTTGTCCTGTGGCACCTGCCATGAGGATGTGAGGCATCTTGGCAAGGTCGAAGACATAGGTCTCGTTGGAAATGGTCTTTCCGATGGCGCAAGGCAGGGCGTATTTTGAGTGTTGGAACTTTTCAGAGCTCAACACGCTACGCATCGATACGGTCTCGGGCTTGCTGTTCGGCACTTCGATACCGATGGTACCCTTGCCGGGGATGGGCGCGATGATACGGATACCCAAGGCAGCCAAGCTCAAAGCAATGTCGTCTTCCAGGTTCTTAATCTTCGAGATGCGGACACCCGCAGCCGGGACAATTTCGTATAAGGTGACCGTAGGTCCAATGGTCGCCTTGATCTTGTCGATGGCGATGCCGTAGTTACCCAAGGTTTCCACAATCTTGTTCTTGTTGGCGTTCAACTCCTCTTCATCGATCTCCGATTTCTGACCGCCATAATCGTTGAGCATGTCCAAGGTTGGGAACTTGAAGTCGCGTAACTCGTAACGCGGGTCAAAAGGCGTGTCGATGGTGTGGTGTTCCATGTTTTTGCCTTTGTCCACGGTTTCTTCAGTGGGCGTGTTCTCGATGACGAGTTCCACTTTCTCAGAGCTGTTGTCGGTCTTTTCGGGGACGATTTCCTTGGGCTTGTCGTCGTTTTCTACGGGCTTGTTGTTTTCTACCGTCAAGATAGGCTCTTGATGTGTCTCTTCTTCTTTAGTGTCTTTATTATCATTATCATTGTCATTATTGTCCTTTTGGGTATCCACTTTGGGACGTATGATGACGTTTTCTTTGCCAGCTGGTTTTTCGGTGTTGTTCTCTGGATTGACGATGACAAAGGTTGGGTCTTTGGTGTAGGATGTTACCGGAGGCAGGTTGGATTTGTTGTCCTCTTCTTCCTCGTCGTCGATGGAATCGGGGTCGATGTCTTCGCCATTGTCGGTTGTGTTCTCCTGCTCTCTTTCAAATTGTTCCCTGATGCGTTGTTCGGCGAGAAGGGCAGCCTGTCTGCGTGCCTCTTCTTCCTTTCTCTCGCGTCTTTCCTTGAAATAGTTGAGTGTAAGGTTGAATTGGTAGACAAGGAACACCAACAAGAGGAAGGCGAGGATGATGATGACACCAGTTTTGCCGACGTAGTTGGTCAGAATGGTATTGAGCCACAAGCCGACAGCCCCTCCGAAGATGGCGCATTGGGGTGCCATGGTGGCTATGAATGCGAAGAACAAAGGCATCCATACCAAGCAAAGAAGGGCCCATTTCCAAATGCTCCACATCTTGATTTTGGTGGCCTCTGTAAGACGTAATCCGATGAGGGTCAGTAGGTAAACGAAGAAGAACGAGCCGATACCGAACGACTCTTTGATGAGCGTTTGCGCCAGAAATACACCAAGGCTGCCCGTTCGGTTCTCGATATTGACTTTTTGGTTGAAAATTTGATAGCCATATTCTTGATGACCTCCGCTGAAGAAGCTCACGAGATAGGAAACCAAAGCAATGCCCAAGAATACGGCAAGACAGATGAACAGGATGCCTATGATTTTGCCGATGCGCCCTGTGTTTTCTTTTTCCTCTATGTCTTTTTTAGGTTGGGTTTCCTTGCTTTTTGGTGCTTTTTCACTTTTTTTTGGAGTCGCCTTTTTTGGTTTCTCCTCTTTTTTTGTCTCTTCAGTTATGATGGGTTGTTCCTCCAAGAGTTCGGCTTCTGGCGTAGCTTTCGGCTTGAAGGTGTTTTCTTTACGGTTGTTTCCTGTGGCCATTTTCTGTCTTCGTTTTGGAAATGCAAAAGTACACAAAAATATGTGTTTTGGAAAGGTGTTTTGACGATATTTTACACTCCCAAAATAAGATTTATGCTATAATTATTGGTGGGTGACTTCCAAGCCTACATTAAAACTCTTTGAGACTTTCTCTACAATCTCATCATAGAGCTGTTTCTTGGCTTTAGGATATATTAGGTTAACGGTGTATTCAATATCGTCAGTCAAGATGGTTTTTCTATAGAGAATCGTGCCCTCTTCGTTGGTTCCCGAAACCACAAACCAATTGTCCTTTTGTACAGCGTAGGAAACGGTTCCGATATAGCTGCTTTTACACTCCTGGAATAACTCTTCGATGGAATCATCCAATACGTTATAGGAAGCAAAAACGCTCATTTCTTCATTCTCTCTCTTGAATATTCTTCCATCGCCATTTTCTGGTTCGGGTTGGGGGATGAGGAATGTTGGGTACATTATTGAGAAACCGAAACGTGGGTTGGTATAGGTGTCGTAGCTGATGGCGTCGTTCGTTGGCGACTTCGTGTTAAGGTTTTCTGTCGACGGCGTCGTTTGCTTTGCTTCTTTTGTCTTTGAATTGTCGTTTGAACACGAAACCATCCCTATCAGCAAAATGATGAGGACTAAAAAGGACTTTTTCATATCAAATTTGGTGTTGTGGTTTCTTATTTCGGAATTCTGAACATTCTCTTCCAGCGGATGCCGCCGTTTTCCTTGTCTCTTGAGAGCCAAACGAGGATGGGCTTGCCTACGATGTGGTTCTCGGGTACATAGCCCCAATAACGTGAGTCAGCGGAGTTGTGGCGGTTGTCGCCCATCATCCAGTAGTAGTCCATCTCGAAGGTGTAGCTGTCGGCCAACTGACCGTCGATGTAGATCTTGTCGCCTTCCGCCTTCAGGTCGTGGAGTTCGTAGGCGTGGATGATGCGCTCGTAAAGCGGAAGGTTTTCCGCCGTCAGCTCCACCGTGGCGCCCTTGGAAGGGATCCAGAGCGGGCCGAACTCGTCGCGGCTCCAACCATTGCCGTTGAACGGAAAGACTTCCGGATCGGCGCCGGTCTCGAGGTTAGGCGTGACTTCCACCACATGGGAAAGGGCCTTGACCTTTTCGAGCTTGTCCGCGGTGAGGGGCATCCAGGGATAACCCGGCATCCGCGCGTCATAAAAGAGTTCCTTCGCATTGAGGCCGAGCTGGTCGACGACCCGCTGGCTGAACTTCTCGCCGTCCGTCACGACCCTGTAGGTCAGCTGGAGGCCGGGGTAGGATTCCTGCTGGATTCCATTGACCCAGACCAGTCCTTCCCGGACGGAGAGGGTGTCACCGGCGATGGCGACGCAGCGCTTCACATAATGGTCTTTCTTGTCCATCGGACGGACGATCACGGGACCGAGCCGGTCGATGGTGTATTCCCTTCCGGAGGTCCGTACCCACGCGTAGTAGTCGTCGGCCGGAGCCTTGGTGAGGACGGTGTCCCCGTTCGGGAAGTTGAAGACCACGATGTCGCCTCTTTCCACGCTCCGGAATCCCTTGAGCCTGCGGTAGTCATTCTGGATCAGGGTCGAGTAGGACTCCTTTCCGAACGCCACGTTGTGCGTGAACGGGATGGTGAGCGGGGTCTGGGGAACCCTCGGGCCGTAGGTGAGCTTGCTCACGAAGAGATGGTCTCCGGTATAGAGCGTGCTCTCCATCGAGGAGGAGGGAATCTTGAAGGCCTGGAAAAAGAACATGTTGATGAAAGTGACGACAACCACCGCGAAGATGATCGCGTCCAGCCAGTCGAGCCATGCATTGTGCTTCTCTCCCTCCTTGTACTCTTTCTTCCAAAAGAGCCATTTCACTTTCTTCGTGATGAAGAGGTCGAAGATGATGATGAGGCCGAACAGCCACCAATAGTTTCCGAGCCAGATCACCCACGCGGTATAGAGCAGGGCCCAAATGCCCAGCTTGAACCAGCGATTGCGAGTGACTTCCTTCAAGCTCATGGTTTCGAGACTACTTTACGGAGTTGACGATGGCCTCGAAAGCCTGAGGATTATTCATTGCCAGGTCTGCCAGAACCTTGCGGTTGAGGCCGATGTTCTGCTTCGCGAGACGGCCCATGAACTGGGAGTAGGTGAGACCGTACTGGCGGGCGGCGGCGTTGATGCGCTGGATCCACAGGGAGCGGAACTCACGCTTTTTCGCTTTTCTGTCACGGTATGCGTAGGTGAGACCTTTTTCGTAGGTGTTCTTCGCAACCGTCCAAACGTTCTTCCTGGAGAGGAAGTTGCCGCGAGTCTTGGAAAGGATCTTCTTGCGGCGTGCCCTTGAGGCAACAGAGTTAACTGATCTAGGCATAAATTTTTACTTTTTTGGAGGC
>CADBGN010000059.1 GCA_902794155.1 uncultured Bacteroidia bacterium | reverse complement strand
GGCCGGTATGGAAGAGTCCGACTTCATCATCGCCATCAACAAGGACAAGTTTGCCCCCATCTTCAGCGTCGCCGACCTCGGCATCGTTGGAGACCTGCACAAGATTGTCCCCATGCTGACGGAGAGACTTAAGAAGGAGATCGAGAAGTAATCTTCTCAGTATTATGTCGTTCTTTGTAGAGACGCAAAATTTTGCGTCTCTACGAGAACGACAATTTTTTTGAGATAGAATTTCTAGATGTTCTAGAATATCTAGAAAATCTAGGATGGGTAACTCGGAAACGAAACAATTATGGCTAATCAACTAGAAGCTGCTGAAAGAATTGAATCTGTGCTTAGGAAACAGACTAATTGGAAGAATCTATGGTTCTACCAGAAAACTGTTGTTCTTTATCAGATGACTTATGTCTTTACGAAACGTTTCTTGCCTGCTTTCGGTGATAGAACAGTTGACCAAATGGTTCAAGCTGCACGTTCGGGAAAGCAGAACATTGTTGAAGGTTCAGCAGACGGGGTGACTTCCATTGAGATGGAACTAAAGCTGCTGAATGTTGCTAGATCCAGTATTCAAGAGTTGCTTGAGGATTACCAAGACTACATCAAAAGTCATAAACTAACACAATGGGCACAAGGACATGCTCGATTTGATGCCATGTTGTCATATTGTCGAGAGCACAACCTACTTGAAGATTATGAATTATTCTTTGATCGTTGGGATGATGAAGAAATGTCCAACACAGCTATTACTCTTTGCCGGATGGTGGACAAAATGATGACAAGCTACCAAAAGAAAAAGGAGGATGAATTCATAAAGGAAGGAGGCCTCCGTGAACGAATGACTGCTGCTCGTCTTGGTTATCGTGGTAGCCAAAAAGAAGCCTTAGAAACTGCTTTAAAGGAGATAGAAACTCTCCGTAAGGAAAATGCAGAATTGAAAGCGAAACTAGATTCGTTATATGGCAAGAATTGATCTGATGAGTTCCTTCTTCCATAAATTCTAATCTTATGACTGCATCAAATTCTACCAATCCCCTTGACCTAGCCTACGAAGCCGGTTCCATCCTGTTGGAAAACGGCGCGGAGATTTCGCGCGTAGAGGAGACCATGAAACGCATCGCCAACCATTATGGCGTGGAGGATGAGAGTTTCTTCGTGCTCAGCAACGGCATCATGGCCACGGGCAAGGACTACGCCCGCTCCAAGTTCATTCCTATCAAGGGCGCAAGTTTGGATAAAGTAGTGGCCGTCAACCAACTGTCGCGCGAAGTGGAGCAGGGGCAATGCTCTTTGGATCAATTGGAGCAAAGACTCAAAGCCATCCGCGCCATGAAAGCCAAACCTGCATGGGAACAGATTCTGGCTTCCGCTGTTGGTAGTGCGGCTTTCTGCATCATCTTTGGCGGAGGCTTCATGGATTGTCTGGCCTCTTTTGTGGCAGGGTTGGTGTTATGGATCTATATGCTTTTTGTTGCTTCTAAGCGGCTCTCACGCATCGTGGGTACGGCCTCAGGAGGATTGTTGGCCACCTTGATTTGCTTCGGTATGTACCGCCTCGGTCTTGGTGAACATCTGAGCAACATGATTATCGGCGCCATCATCCCATTGATTCCTGGTGTGGCATTCACCAACGGCATTCGCGACATGGCCAATGAGGACTACATCGCAGGCACCACGCGCCTCCTTGATGCCATGCTGACTTTCTTTTGCATCGCCCTCGGCGTTGCTTTGGCGTTCATGCTTGATGATAACATTTTCGGTGAGTTGCTTAGATTAGAAGGCCTCGTTGCCGACCCGCAAACGACGGGCTTTGTTGTCCAACTCATCGCTGCCTTTTTGGGCACTGTGTCGTTTGCCGCGCTCTTTGGTGTACCACACAAGTATTATTTCGATGCCGGTTTCTGTGGAACGATTGGTTGGCTGCTTTATCTTGTTCTAAGCCGTTATACAGCTATGTCACCCGTAGAGGTCATCTTCTGTGCCACGGCCTTGGTGACGCTCACTGCCTTATTGCAGTCGATAGGAAGGAAATGCCCTATAACGGTGTTCCTCATCAGCGGCATCTTTCCCTTGGTGCCAGGAGCAGGCATCTTTTGGACGAGCTACAACATCGTCTCCAACCAACTCCCTGATGCCATCCACACAGGTTTTGCCGCACTCAAGGCCACCGTTGCCATCGCTTTCGGCATTCTTGCCGTGATGGAACTCAACGGCAAGGGTAGGATAGGGAAGTGGTTTAGGAAGAAAAAACAAAGCTAATAGGCTTGCTTTCAACCCCAAGGAATACCATGGAGTTAGAATTGTCGACAAGCGATAATCAATAATAGATAAGGTATTCGTATGCGTCGGTGAAGACATCGTCCAGATCGGGGATGCCCCCGAACTTGTCTTTCACATAGATCGTGTTTTCGACACGGGCGCGACATACATTGCCCTCGTAGGTGTAGGTCGTGGTATAGATGTCCAAATCGTTGACATGGCTTTCATAAACTAAACGCCCCAATTCATCCCTGTCTTCGTCCTGATGAATCAAATAATTGCCTGAAATATCGGCATGTACAATTCCCGTCTCTTCGTCAACGGTATAGTCGTAGGTGATTTCATTGTTGCCAATGATGATCTTCGAGATGCGGCCTTGGTCGTCATATTCGTAGATTTGGCCGGCTTCCTCTAAAATCTTGGTACAGCTTGCATCAGCATAGACAATGTCTTCCTCATAACCTGGTTCACAACTAAATGTGACATGTGCCTTGTTGCCATCGTAAGTGTAAGTGGTGACGCAACCAGGAACACCATCGTCGTCATAGTCTGTCAATATCTTTGACAGGCGGCCTTGCTCGTCATAAATACAACGCGTTATGGTGTCGCCATGGTCATCGATGCTAAACATGGGTCTTTCCCAATCTATTGCGTTAACAATTTCTGCGGCAGAGGCAGCCAAACCGTCCACGCTAACTTCGGGTTCGTTGTTGTTATTGTTGTTGTTGTTTGCACAAGCAGCAAGCAATGCCGCTAAAATCAGAAGTAAATACTTTTTCATTGTATGATTGTTATGATTTCCAATTGACAAAAATAGACAATTCTATGGAATGCCAAATCTTTTTTTCAAAAACAATATGAAATTGGAGCGTTTTTGTATTTTTGCATGATTACTAGCCAACATCTACATGTCAAACAGCATTCTAGATAGGTTTCAAATTCTCAGCGGCAGCGTATTGAAACTCATTGCCTGCGTTGCGATGCTGTCCGATCATCTGGCCAAGGTTTATCTGGTCCGTTTTTCTTGGGCAAATAATGTTTGGTTTACTTTTGTTGGGAAGTCCATATCATTGGTTGAGATCATGGAAATGTTTGGTAGATTTGCTTTCCCCATATTTGTTTTTCTCCTTGTCGAAGGTTTTGAAAAAACCAAAAGCAGAAGGAAATATGGGATAAGTCTCTTAATTCTAGCATTAATATCGGAAATTCCATTCAATTTGATGAATGGAAATGCTATTCTTTTCCCAAAACAAAATGTGATGTTCACCTTGCTGTTGGGTTTTTTGGCATTATGCAGTCTTGGATATTTTAGAAACAAGCCTTTGATAAGCTTTGCTTTGCTTCTGGTAATGTTTTTTGTTTCAAGATACATGCAGGCAGATTACCAAACAGCGGGTTTCATCTTCATCATATTGATGTATGGCTTAAGAAAAGAAAAGATTATAAAGGCTGTGGCATGTCCGATTCTACTTCCAATGAAACTAATGGTGTTTCTCTCATTGATGTTGACCTGCCTCTACAATGGCAAGAGAGGATTCATCAAGACCCCGTTCCTGAAGTATTGCTTTTATGCTTTTTATCCTGTCCACATGTTGGCCATTTATTTTCTTGCAAGATAACCATATAGAATAAGATTATGTTCATTTGAAAAAAACATGTTATGGCTACAATTAACGTATACGAACAATACTATGCCGCCGATGCCAAGTTCAATGATGTCGCTCGACACGGTGCCTTGGTGATGCTCATCGCTACTTCGGAGGAAGGCAACATTCGCTATGAAGCAGCAGTGTCTTTTTTCCCACACCGCGACGAAGAGGATTATGCCGTGTCATACGATGCCTATCTCAGCAAGGTGCTTTATGAGGCAAAAGGTCGCCGCTCGAAGAAAAGGGAAGAGGCATTGATGGAGACGCTTGAAACCGAGATCAATCAACTGGCCGATACGATAGGAGGGAAGGTGATTTGGGAAAAACCCTTGCGAGAGGCCAAAAGAGGATAAACTCAAAACATAATAATTGATAATTGACAATTGAGAATTTATAATCTAAATCAAGAAGAAAATGAAAAAAGCATACTTATTCTTATCCATCGCCCTGGCTTGCGCAATGGTGGGCTGTGACCAAAAGCCCTCCACGCAGGTGAGCGACAATGGTGAAAAGCAAATGGAACAAAACGACGAAAAACAAAGCACTCCAAACTTAGGCTTTGTTGAGGATGGCCAACTCAAATTCTACGAGGTCCAGAGTGGAAAAACTGAGGTTTTCACCCAAGAGACTGATAGCATCGTGGATGCAGTTTGCACGACCAATGGTATTGTATATTATAATGCCATTGCGAACAACCGACTCATACTCAAGAGTATGGATATGAACGCCAACAATCCTATGCCAGAATCCTTGGCTGATTGGGGACTGGATTTAACTGCAACAAAAGAGAATGTCTTTTCTCCCTACGGTAACATGTATATCAACATAGACCAAAACCTAATCGGTCTTGAGGTAGATATTACTTGGTTTGCAGGACCTTGCTACAACCTCGCCATATACGATTGCGCCTCAAAAACCATCAGCAAAACCATTTTGTATCAATTCAATGAAGAAGTGGGAACGATGGATTTCTTTGACGATGAAAACAACTTCAAAGTCTATGCACCCGAAGCCAACTTCGACATCGACCGCTTTGAGGACTCCGATGGTTTCTATTATCTGAACGATGGCCAACGAATCTGTCTGAACGACCAACTTAAGGAAATGGAGGATATGGGAGATTTCAAAGTGGAATATGAACACGACCCCATCGAACTTGATCCATCGGGAGAAAAACTGCTGTTCGCCACCTCAACGTATTTAGGTGATGGCTTGCTGGGCTTTTTCGCCGTGTCGAGCCTCGATGGCAAGAGCCAAATCGCTTTGCCGAATTCGGATGTCATGGGAGCTTGTCCCCGATGGCTGAGCAACGGCTCCTTGGTGTATACTGGCTTTGACAATGAAAGCAATACGGACGCCTTGTTCTTAATGGACACCAATGGCAACACTCGTTCCATCGCACACACCAACACGTTTTTCGTTTTGCCCTAATCCTCGTTCGTGTAAACCATAACAAACGGCACCACTATCATAAATCAGCGGTGCCGTTTGTTATATTATTGCTTGTCTTGCCATGTAGTAGCGAACAATCTTGGTGACACGGTCAGCATGAGCCAAGCCCAATGCAGTTGTCGTTTTTCCGAAACTTTATTGAGAAGTTCCATCGTCTCGCTGCCTTTCATAAAGGTGTAGCCTGCCGAAACAGATACAGCCTTGTTGAAAGCATACGAGCTGGCCAATTCAACTGAGTGGCCTAAGGTTTTGGTATTCACATAATCAAGATCGGTTGCAATAGCATAATAATGGTATGCAGCATTGATGCTTAGGCCATTAACAGGTTTTATAATGCTTCCGAAATAAAGATTCTGAAGTCCGGGGGTGAAACCACCAACGTAATTGCTCAAATAGAAGAAATCCATTGCTCCGTAAAACTCGTGGTGTGAGCCAAAAATGGCGTTGAAGCCTCTCGCTTTATCGTGAAACACAAGGCCAAGGCCACCCTCAGGCGGAACATTGAAGTACTTGTCGCCGCTTAAATAATCATAGCCGGCAAAAAGATTGTAGTTCTCACTTGGCTTCACGTTGAGTTTCGCGCTGGCCATAAAGGCATCGATGGTCATTCCATGTTCTTCCTTGCCCATTTGGTAGTAGAAAGCGCCTTCAAGCGACCAGCGCTTGGGACGGAAAGACATATACGTACCCACCAATTGCTGGTAATAGGTGATAGGATGCTCTTGATCAGCATTTTGCATCCCGATGTTCATTCCTAATAACGAAACGCCAAACGTTTTCTTGGGAGTATCATAGTGATACCAAAGCGTTTGCATGGTTTTGTAGGGCTGTAGTCCGCCTGAATAGTAGATAACACCATTATCTATGTTTTCCGCATTTTGGTTGTATGCGGCAAGCAAGTGAATCTTGTGATTTTCACCTTCATAGCCCAATTTCACCACATCATGGGTAGGGGCGGTCATGGTCCAATCGTCGTTGCCGATAATACGTCCGTCATCATAGGTCAGTTCCTGGCGACCAATCTTCACGAACAGGCCTTTTTCTGACTGCATTTTCGCCCATCCTTCATATAAAGCCAATCCTGCACTGGCTTGACCCCAAACACCTGAATATTGTGGAGTTAGCCTCACATTGAGCCAAGAGCGTTGATAGTCTGCTATAACACGATATCTGCCCAAGGCAAAATGAGAAAAGCGCTCTTTGTCAAGGCTGTCGGCTTTGAAACCACCTGCACGCAACTCGCCACGTGTCATCAATTGGGCATCCAGATTGAAAACATTGTCGGCTTCTTGTGCTTTCAAGCCAATGGAAAACAGTATGGCCAACACCATGCATGTCCACTTCATAAATTGGTTGAAATAAAATTTCATAAGTCGTTAGTTTTAATTATGTTATTTGTCTAAAGAGATGTAGTGCTCTTCTTACTAATCAGGTGTCATTTTCCGATGCAGAAACGAGAGAAGATGGAGCCTAAGACCTCGTCTGTGGTAATTTCGCCCGTGATGCTTCCAAGATAATGCAATGCTTGACGCAAGTCTTGGGAAATCAAATCGGTAGGAATATTCATTTCAAGTCCTTGTTGAACTGATTTCAAGCTTTCCGAGGCATGAAGCAAGGCCTCGTAATGTCGTATGTTGGTCACCAAAGTGGCATCGGGAGAGGCGAGGGGTTGGCTGAGCTTCAGGGTGCTGTAAAGATCGCCAAGACCGAATCCGTGTTTGGCAGAGAGGCAGACGACCATGATGTCGTCGTTGTCCAAGTCCTGCCGGACTTGTCCTAGCAAAGCTTCGCCTTGGTCGTCCAAGGTGTCCACTTTATTGATGCAAAGGATGAGCTGTTGGTGCTCAAGGTCCATCTTTTCAAGGATTTCCTTGGCCGCAAACAACACATTTTCAGCGCCTTTCGTGGCATCCAACATCCCGATGACGAGCGTGGCTTCTTGTATTTTCTTATATGAGCGCTCGATGCCGATTTTCTCTATGGTTTCATCGGTGTTGCGTAAACCGGCCGTATCGATGAAACGATAGAGTATACCGTTGATGTTCAAGGTTTCCTCGATGGTGTCGCGTGTGGTCCCGGCAATGTCGCTCACTATGGCCCGGTCTTCACCCAAAAGCGCATTCAGCAAGGTGCTTTTACCCGTGTTGGTCTGGCCGACAATAGCGACGGGAATACCGTTTTTGATGGCGTTGCCGAGGCGGAATGAATCCTTCAACTTGTCAACATGCGCCAAGGTTTCTTGCAGCAAGGCCTTCAACTGGCTGCGGTCAGCAAACTCGACATCTTCTTCAGAGAAGTCCAATTCCAATTCCATCAAAGATGTCATTTCCAATAATTTGGAACGCATTACTTGAAGTTCTTTGGAAAATCCACCTTTCAGTTGGTTGATGGCCACGCGATGGGCGGCTTCGCTCTCCGAACTGATCAAATCTGCGATGGCTTCGGCTTGGGCCAGGTCGAATTTGCGGTTGACAAACGCACGGCGGGTAAACTCACCAGCCTCGGCCATGCGGCAACCGCGGGAAATAAGAATGTGTAAAAGCTTTTGCTGAATAAACACCGATCCGTGCACGCTGATTTCGGCCGAATCCTCACCAGTGAAAGAGTGGGGGGCTCGGAAAAACGTCACCAGCACCTCATCGAGGAGTTCGTCACGGTCTACAATATGGCCGTAATAGGCTTTGTTCGCAACCATCTTTCCCATGTCGAAAGGCTTGCCGTTCTGCATAAACAGCTGACCGACAACGGGTAAGGCATCGTAGCCAGATACACGTATCACAGCAATGGCACCCATGCCATGGGGCGTGGCAATAGCGCAAATGGTGTCTCTATTTAAGATATTGGTATTCATTGTTTTAACAGAACACCGCGGTTTGATTAATCAAATCGCGGTGTTCAAATTTAACATAATGTTAGAAGGGCAGGTCGTCTGTGCTGTCCTCACCAGCAGGAGCGTAATACTCAGGTGCTGAAGCTGCAACAGGTGGAGTTTGGTGCATCATTGGCTGTTGTGCAGGTTGTGCTGGTGCAGCAACTGGGGCAGCAGCGACGCCAACGGGATCGAAACGCCACACACGGACGTCCGTGTACCACTTGCCGTTGAATTCACGCGATGACAAATCGATTTGAGCTTTGATAGCTTGTCCAGGCGCAAATTTCTGGATTTCTTCAATTTGATTCGACCAGCAGGTTAAGCAGACAGTCTTTGGAAATTGCTCTTCAGTTTCAATAATTAAGTCTTGCTTACGCCAAGGTCCGCGGGCGCTGGTTCCTTCGGTCAGAGCGCCGAGTCTGACCACTTTACCGGTAATTTCCATAATTGGTGGGTGTTTAATTAGTTATTATTAAATGATTTAATTGTTGTCTTTTTTCAAGAATACAGGATTGCAAATATAGTCATCATTTTGGTTTTGGCAAGTGGAAAAATGCTCGAAAATGCCTTTTTTAACTTCTATTTGGTTTTCTCTATTTCGGAAAATAATCAACATTATGTTAAATAGTAGATTTCAAACTATCCCCCAATAAAGCATAATATCGACAATACTGAGATAATAGATCAGAAAATATCCATTGCAATCACCGCACAATAGATTTCAAACCATCCCCCAACAACAATAGATCAGAAAATGTGCATTGCTATTACGGCACAGGCTTCTGCATCAGCTACGGCATTATGATGGTTTTTCGCCAAATCATAACCGAAATGTTTGGAGACCGTCTGTAGTTTGTGGTTCTCCAAATCTGGTACGAGCTTCTCAGATCCCAAATGTGTGCAGTAAAATTTGAAATTCGGATACGGAATGTGATACAGTTCATGCAAAGCCTTCAACACACGCTCGTCAAAAGAAATGCCGTGTGCAACCATCGGCAGTCCTTGCACCTTGCCCGCCACCTGCTCCCAGACCTCTGGAAACAACGGTGCATGGTTGGTATCCTTATATGTTATGCCATGAACCTTGGTGGCCCAAAAATCGTATCTATTAGGCACTGGCTTGATGAGACTATAAAACCGCTCTACGATTTCATCATCATGCACAATGACCAATCCTATGCTGCAGGCACTCGTCACCTCGCCATTGGCACCTTCGAAGTCAATGGCGGCAAAATCATGCAGATGGTATTTGGGTATATACGAAGGCCATTCTGCATCAGGCCAGTCGGCACCTTTTATCTTTTCTTTGTTTCGCCCAAAAAACATAACGGATGCAAAATTACGGAATTTGTGCTGTAATTCAGAAAAATAATACTAAATTTGCCTCGAAAAGCAGGTGTTCCCCCTACCCTTTTGTTGTTTAAAAATTTTATAACTAATTCATTATCAATATTTAAACTAAAACAATTATGGAATTAAAAGGTTCAAAGACCGAAGCCAACCTGATGGCTGCTTTTGCAGGCGAATCGCAAGCCCGAAACAAGTATACGTACTATGCTTCAAAAGCCCGTAAAGAAGGCTACAACCAAATCGCCGACCTCTTTGAGGAGACGGCTCGCAACGAACAGGAGCATGCCAAGATTTGGTTCAAGCTCCTACATGAAGGCGAAGTGCCCGACACCAAGACCAATCTGAAGGATGCCGCCGACGGTGAGAACTATGAATGGACCGACATGTACGCCGGCATGGCCAAGACCGCACGCGAGGAAGGTTTCACTAAGATTGCCGTACTCTTCGAAATGGTGGCCAAAATCGAGAAGGAGCATGAAGAACGCTACCGCAAGCTTCTGAAAAACATCGAGGAAGGTCTGGTCTTCTCTCGCGAAGGCGACATGGTGTGGCAATGCGCCAACTGTGGCCATATCGTCATCGGCAAGAAGGCGCCGCAAATCTGCCCCGTATGCAATCACCCACAGTCCTACTTCCAGATCAAAGCGGAGAACTATTAAAATCTTGTTAATCAAATAATTAAATCATCAAACAACACAACTATGAAAAAGTACGTTTGCGACGTCTGCGGTTACATCTATGACCCAGAGAAAGGCGATCCCGATAGCGGCATCGCTCCCGGCACCCCCTTTGAGGCCATCCCCGACAGCTGGTCCTGCCCGCTTTGCGGCATCGGCAAGGACAGCTTCTCTGTCATGGAATAATTCATTATGCCTGTAGAGACGCGATTAATCGCGTCTCTACATTTTTAAAGGATTGAATAAAATGGATACGAAGGCATTATTCAACATCGGTTACGGCCTCTATGTGCTGACCACCAATTACGACAACATCGACAACGGCTGTATCGTGAACACAGTAATCCAGGTCACAAGCAACCCCTTGCAAATTGCTGTGACAGTCAACAAGGGCAACTACACCCACGACCTCATCAAAGACTCATGCGTATTCAACGTCTCGATGCTGACTACGGAGACCCCGATGAAGGTCTTTGAGCATTTTGGATTCCAGTCGGGACGCAAGGTAAACAAGTTCGCTGACTGCGAGGCAGAGCACCGTGCCGTCAACCATGTTCTATTTATCCCAAAATACACCAACGCCTACCTGGCCTGTCGCGTCACCAAGAGCATCGACTTCGGCACACACACCATGTTCATCGCCGATGTGCTGGATGCTCAAGTGCTTTCCGACAAACCCTCAGTGACATACGATTACTACCAGAAAAACATAAAACCCCAACCGCAACCAGCCGAGAAACCCAAGGACGGCAAACGCCGCTGGGTGTGCAAGGTGTGCGGCTACGTCTACGAAGGTGATTCCCTCCCACCCGATTTCGAATGCCCATTGTGCAAACACGGCATCGAGGATTTCGAGGAAATTTTTTAGCTGTAGAGACGTTTCCTGAAACGTTTCCTGAAACGTCTCGAAAACAGAACAAAACAACAATAGTAATGCAACAAATACAATTAACCGAAAACATCTATTACGTCGGCGTCAACGACCGCCACACCGACATGTTTGAGAACCACATTGAACTGCCTAATGGCGTTTCCTATAACTCCTACCTCATCGTTGATGAGAAGGTCGCACTGATCGACCCTGTGGAAGCTAATTTCCTGGAGGATTATCTATTCAAGGTGAAGTCGGTGCTGAAGGATCGTAAGGTCGACTACCTTATTATTAATCACGATGAACCTGACCACAGTAGCACGGTGGCCGCTGTTTTGCGCGAATATCCTGAAGTGCAGGTTGTCGGCAACGCCAAAACCTTTGCACCTCTTGAAGCTTTCTATGGTCCTATCGAGAACAAGAAAGTTATTGCCGAAGGCGAAACCTTAAGCCTTGGCTGCCATACCTTACAGTTTTTCATGCTTCCCATGGTGCACTGGCCTGAGTCGATGGTGACTTACGAGCAAAGCAGCAAGATCGTCTTCAGCAACGATGCCTTTGGCGGCTTTGGTGCCCTGAACGGTGGCATCTTTGACGACCAAGTCAACCTCGCATTTTACGAGGATGAAATGCGCCGCTACTATGCCAACATCGTCGGCAAGGTGGCCATGCAAGTCGTGAAAGCCATCGAGAAACTCAGTGCCTTGGAAATCAAAATGATTGCTCCTTCGCATGGCCTCATCTGGCGCAGCAACCTGGCTTGGGTCTTGGGCAAATACACACAATGGAGCAAGCAAGAATCGGAAGAAGGCGTGGTCGTCGTCTATGGCTCGATGCACGGCAACACAGCCCGCATGGCCGAGATTGTGGCCCGTGGCGCCGCCGAAGCCGGCATAAAAGAGGTGAAAGTCTACGATGTGGCCAAGACCGAGGTGTCGTTCATCATGAGTGACATCTGGAAATACAAGGGTGTCATCATCGGAGCCTGCGCACACTATGGCAACATGTTCCCCAACATGACCCTGCTCGTCCACGAAATCAACGAGTTCAAGCCAAAGGACAAATGTTACGCCACCTTCGGCGGCATGAGCTGGAGCGGCGGCGGTGTGAAGACTCTTGCCAAATATGCCGAAGAAGGCAAATGGAATCTCGTGACCGAGAGCGTCGAAGTCAAGGGGGCTCCCATCCGCGAGGAAGATTGGGACAAACTCTACAACTTGGGCAAGACTGTTGCCGTGGCAGTGAAAGGCTGACCTCTACCCTACTTTGAAAACTATTTACTTAATTATCAACCCAATAAACTATCAAATTATGATGAAAAAGACTATTAAAGTGTTGACATTGTGCCTCTTGGTTGCATTCTTGACCTCATGCCAGACCAAGGAAGAAAAGGTTATCAACAAACTGAATGCCCTTGCCGAACGCGTTGAAAGCAAGGCTGACTCTTTTACCGATTCTCAGTGGGAAAACATTTACAACGAGTTCGAGTCTTTGCAGGCCCAAACCAAAGACTGTGATTTTACGGCTGAACAGCTGAAGGAAGTAGCCAAGGCTGAAGCCGAGTTGACAGCTGCTATCGCCAAACAAAAGGCAAAGGAAGTCGGCAACGACATTAAGGATGCCATCAACGAAGGCAAGGAAGTGCTTAATGGCATCTTTGACGGTATCAAGGAAGGCCTTGGTGGTGATGAAGCTGCTGAAAAGGCAGAGTGATCTATCCCCTTCCTAAAACTAAAAAGTCCCCATCTCAACGAGACGGGGACTTTTTAGTTTCTCAGTTGTGATCTCTTACTTCACCACAACCTTCTGCACTTTCACGTCGTTACCGTTGACAAGGCGGAGCATGTAGACGCCTGCGGCAGCCTTGACATTGACATTGGCGCAGCCATTGATGCTTTCGCTGCTGATGATGCGGCCGTTGACGTCGATCACCTGGACAATGGCGTTGCCTTCGTTGTTGATGACGAAGCTACCATTGCTGAAGAAGGCGAATTCGTCGGTGGCGTTACCCGTGGCGAACACCAATTTGAAACGGTTGGGGTGGACGGAAGTCGCCCAACTTGGAGCTTCGTGGGCGCTTGAAATGCAGTTTGAAACGCCTTTGCTCGTACAAGGCGCCGACCATAGCCACC
>CADBGN010000058.1 GCA_902794155.1 uncultured Bacteroidia bacterium | reverse complement strand
GTCGGTGACGGCGTTGATTTCCTCGCTGAACACGGAGGCCACATAGTCGATGGCATCCTTGGAGGCACCATGCACTTGAGGCATGCAACGGAAAGAGTAAGGGTCTTGGACATGTTTCTTTTCCCTGACGATCAGTTCGCTGCCTTTGGTGAACTCACGCACACGCTTGGCGGTGACGATTTGTCCGTTGTGGTGGCGAATCTGATGCACTTGGTCGAAGAAAGGCTCGATGCGGCCGTCGAAGGCTTCCAAGGAAACGGTACCGATGAGGTCGGCCAGATAGCTGAGACGGAAGGCCTTCAGCAGGACGTAGGTGCCATAGCTGCTCATGAACTGCGTGCCATTGAGCAGGGCAAGACCCTCTTTCGACTGCAAGGTGATGGGTTTCCAACCGAACTTTTTGAGCACTTTCTCGGCAGGGACAATCTTGCCTTCGAAATGCACCTCGCCCAGACCGAGCAGAGGCAACATGAGGTTGGCCAAAGGAGCCAAGTCGCCTGAGGCACCGAGTGAGCCTTGGTTGTAGACCACGGGCAGCACGTCGTTATTGAAGAAGTCGATGAGACGCTGGACGGTCACTACCTGCACACCACTGTTGCCGTAGCTGAGGCTCTGCACCTTCAAGAGGAGCATGAGACGGATGATCTCTTCGGGCACCATCTCGCCCGTGCCGCAGGCGTGCGACATGACGAGGTTCTTTTGCAAGGTGCTCAAATCTTCTTTCGAGATGCTGTGGTCGCAAAGGGATCCGAAACCGGTGGTCACACCGTAGATAGGCTTCTCAGGATTTTCCATCTTCTTGTCGAGGTAGTCGCGGCATTTCTGGATGCGTTTGACGGCGTCGGCGCTGAGCTCTAGCTTGTAGCCCTTGGTGAGTATTTCGTTTACCTGTTTGAAGGTCAGTTCCTTCGATGAGATTTTATGGACTTTCATATTGATATGTGTTTGTTGTGTTTTTTCTTTTGGTTGCTTCTGGCTATTGGCTTCTGGCTATTGGCAGTTTTAACAAGGTTGAAGCTTTACGTTTTTCATGAAACTGCCAGAGGCCAGTTGCCAGGTGCCAAAAGCCATTAATTAAATAATTGTTTCCACCAATTTGTTGGCATCCACGGTTTCCTGTGTGCCTTCCTTCATCCATTTCACAGTGAACTTCTGCTCGGCTACTTCGCTTTCACCGGCCATGACGACAATCGGGATGGCACGTTGGTTGGCGTATTTCATCTGTTTCTGGATTTTAGCAGCCTCGGGATAAATCTCTGCGTTGATGCCGTGTTTGCGTACTTGGTTGAGGTACTTTAGGCTGTATTTCTCCTCGTTCTTTCCGAAGTTGAGGAAGATGACCTTGGTACTCTCCGACATGGTCTCGGGGAAGAGGTTGAGGCCTTCCAGCACGTCATAGATACGGTCGGCGCCAAAGCTGATGCCCACGCCTGAGACATTGGGCAGGCCGAAGATGCCCGTGAGGTTGTCGTAACGACCGCCGCCCGAGATGCTGCCGATGGCAAAGTCCTTGGCTTTCACCTCGAAGATGGCGCCAGTATAGTAGTTTAAGCCACGGGCGAGGGTGAGATCGAGTTCGGTGTCGATGCCGAGTTCCATATTCTCGATGTAATCAAATAAGGTTTCTAATTCTTCGATGCCCTTTTGCCCGACTTCGTTGTCCAACAAAGGCTTCAGTTGTGCCAGCTTCTCGCGCGTGTTGCCCTTCATGAAGAGAATGGGTTGTAATTTGTCGATCGCATTTTGCTCCAGCCCCTTCTCAGCTAGTTCCGCGTTTACTGCGTCGATGCCAATCTTGTCCAGCTTATCAATGGCCACGGTGATGTCGACTAAGGCATCCGACTTCCCAATGTATTCGGCGATGCCAGCCAACACCTTGCGGTTATTGATCTTCAGCGTGACGTTGATCTTCAAGGCATGAAACACCTCGTCAACGATTTGCACCAATTCAGCTTCGTTCAGCAAAGAGTCGCTTCCGATGATGTCGACATCACATTGGTAGAACTCGCGGTAACGGCCTTTTTGGGGACGGTCGGCACGCCAAACGGGTTGGATCTGGTAGCGTTTGAAGGGGAAGGCAATCTGGTCGCGATACATAGTGACAAAACGGGCAAAAGGTACAGTCAGGTCGTAGCGCAGGCCTTTCTCCGTGATTTTCGAAGCTAGTTTCAGGGATTCAAGCGGTTCGCCGTTTTGTTCCACGCCACTCATGAAATCGCCCGAGTTGAGCACACGGAAGAGGAGTTTGTCGCCTTCATCGCCGTATTTGCCCAAGAGGGTGCTGAGGTTTTCCATCGAAGGAGTCTCAATGGGCTGGAAGCCAAAGCGTTTGAAGACGGTCTTGATGGTGTCGAAGATATAGTTGCGGCGAACCATGACTTCGGGCAGGAAGTCGCGTGTGCCTTTGGGAATGCTGGGTTTTTGTGCCATTTTGTAAAATTTTTGCAAAAATACGAAAAATGTCAAGAGGAAAAGAACTCCGTACTGAAAAATACGAAATCCTTTCCCTCTTGAACATGTAAAGGCAAATCCGAGTTACTTGAGGATTTTGAAATTGCCTATGATGGGTAGTTTCTTCATCTTTCCCTTCAAGGCATTGATGATGCCTATGATGGCCAAAGCCATGACGCCGCATGAGACGAGGCCATACAAGCCGTTGAATAGGCCGAAGATGATACTGGCCCAAAGGGCACCAGCCGCAGCTATGATAATGCTGTTGAAGGTCATCAGAAGGGATAGGGCCACGGAGATGATGCACAGGATGAGACCTTGGTTGGCATGGAATCTAACGAAAGATGACTTCTTGGCCCCGAAGAGCGGTGCAAGTACGAGGATACCTAGATAAGCCTCAAGGGCGAGGGTCTTCTCCATGGAGTTGGGTACATCCGTTTGAATGGGTGGCTCTACGACGGGTTGGGGCTTAGGCTCGGGTTTGGGAGTCGGCTCTGGAATGGGTTCGGGTTCTGGTTCAGGGTCAGGCTCTGGCTTAGGAGCAGGTTGAGGTTGCGGTTCTGCACTGATGGGTGCAATGGGCGTTCCGCAGTTGGGGCAAAACTTGACGTTGCCTTGTATGTCAAGCCCACATGTCGGACATTTCATGATTTTTCTTTTTATGTTACTGTTATGGTTTATTTCAGTTCAAAAACTTCTCCTTGCTCGGGGATGAAGATGTTGTCCCAACCTTCCTTGCGTAGCTGGCGTTTGTAGAACTGTTGGGCTTCGGGGTCGCCATGCACGATGAAGGTCTTTTTCACCTTGCTCGGGTCTTGGCAACTGAGGTAATGGATTAGCTCTTTGTAGTCGCCGTGGCCGCTGAAGGCGTCGATTTCGAAGATTTCGGCCAACACGGGGTGCTCCATGCCGAAGATAGACACGGTCTCAGGTTTGGGATCGGCCAAGAGTTTGGCGCCCAAGGTGGTGGGAGCGCAGTAGCCGATGGCCAAAATGCTGTTGTTCGGGTTCTCGATGCTGTTCGCGATGTGGTGCTTCACGCGACCAGCCTCCATCATTCCCGATGCCGAGATGATGATGCAAGGCTGTTTGGTGGCGTTCAACGCCTTCGACTGGTTGATGTCGCGGATGAAGGTGAGGCCGTTGAATCCGAAGGGGTCGGGGGAGTATTCGATGACGTCTTTAACGTCGTCGTTGAAGAGGTCGACGTGCATGCGGAAGATCTCGGTGGCGTTGACGGCCAAAGGGCTGTCGACGTATACCGGTATCTTCTCGGGTAGCTTGCCTTGGTTGTAGAAGTTGTTCAGCAGGTACACAATCTCTTGTGTGCGGCTAACGGCAAACGAAGGGATGATGAGCTTGCCTCGTTTTTCGACGCAGGTGTGGTAGATGACTTCCAAAAGCAGCTGCTCGGCATTGGTGCGGTCGCCGTGGAGTCGGTTACCGTAGGTGGCTTCGGTGATGATGTAGTCGCAATGCGGGAAGGGTTCAGGCGAGCGCAGCAGGTAGTTGTATTCGCGGCCGATGTCGCCCGTGTAGCCGATGCGGGTCATCTTGCCACCTTCGTCGATTTCGATGATGGCGCAGCCGCTACCCAGCAGGTGGCCTGTATTGTTGAACTTCACCTTGATGTTGTTGTCGATATAGAAGTATCGGTTATAGCCCACACTGACGAAGAGGCTCATACAGGCACGGGCGTCTTTTTCGGTATAGATGGGTTCCAAGGCGGGCAAGCCTTGCTTGCGGCGTTTCTTGTTGAACCACTCCATATCGTTCTCTTGGATGAAGCCGCTATCGGGAAGCATGATGTTACAAAGGTCTTCCGTGGCTTTGGTGCAGACGACCTGTCCGCGGAAGCCAAGCTTATAGAAATAGGGTATCAGACCGCAGTGGTCGATATGGGCATGGGTGAGGATGATAGCGTCGATTTCTTTTGGGTCGACCATGATGTTGCGGTTGGCGGCGTCGGTCTCGAGGCCTTTACCTTGGAACATACCGCAGTCCAACAGGATCTTCTTGCCATGGTCGGTGGTGATGAGGTGCTTGCTGCCCGTCACTTCCTGGGCTGCACCGATGAATTTGATTTTCATAGGCTGAATTCAAAAATTTGCTCCAAAAATAACAAAAAAAAGTGAGGTGGCAAAAAAATGTCACCTCACTTTAAGTTTTTTTTTCAGTCTAATCGTTGCGGCTTATTCCACCACAATCTTTCTTACTGCTTGACCATCGTTGGCCTCAATGTGCATCATGTAGATGCCCTTGGCCATGTTCGACAGGTCGATGCGGACTTGTTCGCCATCAATTTTGCTGTTGTAGACGGTCTGCCCGTAGGCATTCACGATGCGGACGTGGTTGATGCCTTCGCCCTCAAGGGTGATTTCGCCTTGGGTCGGGTTGGGGTAGACCTTGGCAGCAATGCTGCTCTCGGAGATGCCTTCGGTGTATTCAAAATGGGCCACGAGGTTGCGGTTTTCGGTGGCGATGAAGGTGTAAACCATATCGGTTGACACCTCGATGCCGTCTTCGGTCCAGTTTTGGAAGGCCCAGTCTTCGTTACGAGCAAGGATTAAGGTTACCGTGGCGCCATATTCGTAGGTGCCTGCTCCACTGATGTTGGCGGCTTCTGTGGGGTCGACGGAGACCGTAATCTCAATCATGGGCATTCCGAAGTTGGCCACCAAGTCGCGGTTGGCCGTGACATTGAAGGTGTAGCTGGCCTCGGTGGAGACCACTATGCCGTTTTCGGTCCAGTTTTCGAAGATGGATCTTTGGTTAGGCGTTGCGGTAACGGTGCATAAGGTGCCATAATCGTACGTGCCATCGCCAGTAACGGTGCCCGCATCGGCAGGATTGGCCGAAAGGCTGATGGTGAAGCTTTGCAGTTGGAAATGGGCAACATAGGTAGCTGACTCGGTCACGACGAAGGTATAGGTGGTGTTGGTGCTGACTTGTTGTCCGTTCTTTGTCCAGTTGACAAAGTTGTAGCCTGTGGCAGGTGTGGCCGTCAGAGTGCAGCTTTGGCCTTGGTTGTAGGTGCCACCTCCCGTGACCGTTCCTCCGTTGACTGGGTCGGCCGTGGCTGTGATAGTGAAGCTCTGGGCCTGGAAATTGGCCACCAACATGCGGCTGCCTGTCACGGTGAAGCTGAAGGAAGCGTTGGTGGAGACCACGTTGCCATTCTCTGTCCAATTGACAAAGTTGTAACCATTGTTGGGTGAGGCCGTCGCGGTGCAGGTTTCGCCTTCCTGGAACGTGCCACCACCACTGACGGTGCCAGCAAGCATCGGGTTAGCCGACAATCTGATGTTGTAGGTTTGCACTTCTGCTTCGAAGTTGGCCACCAAGTTGCGGTTGCCGTTAACGACGAAGGTGTAGTTGGCTTGTGTGGAGACCACGTTGCCACCTTCAGTCCAGTTGACGAAGTTGTAACCGTCGTTGGCTGTGGCTGTCACAGTGCAACTTTGGCCTTGCGGATAGGTGCCGCCGCCAGTAACGGTGCCGCCTATGGCCGGGTTGGCCGACACGTTGACGGTGTAGTTTTGCGTGCCTCCGTTAACGATTTGTATGGTGGCGATGTAGGTAGTCTTGTTGTAGCCGAACACGGTCAGCGTGGCGGTACCCGTTGTTCCAGGAGCGGTGAAAGTGATGTTGCAAGTGCCGTTTTCAATGGTGGCCGAGCCCATGATTTCGTTGTTGCGGGTCAGGGTGGCCAAGGCGCCGTTGCCGTTGGTGGCATTCACGGTGAAGCTCGTGGCCGTAGTGCTCATCGAAGGGGCATGAGTCACGCCCATGTCGGTGGGAACGGCATTACGCACCGTCAAAGTGGGGTCGCCGTATAGAATCCAAGCCATATAGGTACCAAGGCCTTGTCCTCCGCCTTGTCCGTATTGGTCCAAAACCTTCATGTTGCCATCGAAAGAGCAACCGCCCAAAGTGCGCTTGATATTGTCGCTATGGCTTTCAGTCAAGACATCCACCATCTCGTCTTGACCGTACATTGGGGGAACCCAAGGCTGGGAGATGTAGGAGAACATGCCGCCAATGGCACCGGTGGGTGCTCCTGTGCTGTTGTTGGTGGCCCGTAGCCATGTTTCGGCAAAGCAGGGTTGGCTGTAATCGTATTGACCGTTGAGACAGGCTACCGACCAAATGATGGGCAACATATTATCGTTGGTTAGAGCGTTTACATAACTATTTGAATACCATGGACTATGGGATTGCCAGGCTGTTTGATTGCCGTGGTTGCAGTAATTGACGATACTCACGCCACTATTAATCCTGTCGCTGATTTGCTGGGTGGTGGAGGAATAGCCTATAGTATTGAAGTATTCCTGATAAACAGTAGTGTAGTGATAGTTCATCAAGTCAGTACGGATATTGTTCATGTGCTCCCAATCGTCTTCACCAAAATGTCCACCACCACCCGCCGTGGCCGCTACACCACAACCATTGACGAGCCATGTGTCGGAAGCGTTGATGTCTCTCTCGTAATGAATCACTTTGTTGACTTGTGTGGTGACATGGGTTTCGTTTTCGGCGGAGAAACGGCCAATGATGATGTCATTATAATAGTCGTTTCCAGCTACTTGGCCATACCAGTTGTCGGATTTTCCATTATAGCTACCGCAGCTTGAATAGGAATGGCCTGGGATTTGGGCTGCATCGCCGACTAGCAATACATGGCTGAGGTTGGGGCTGGCGTCGAATTGGCTTTGGATATAGGCTTTAATGGCATTGTCGGTGGCACCGGCGGTACTCGTTCCAACCATCGTGGTAGGACGGCCAATCTGTTTCTTCCAGTTGACGAAAGGTTGCATGGCATTCATGAAAGCGTCGTGGCAGATGATGAGCAGCTCGCCAGTCTCGTCAACGGGCGTGTATCTGTTCAAACTCTCATGGTAGTTGATGAAGTGGTTGTCGTAGAGGGCACCAAATTCAGCGTCCATCTTCACTTCATTCGAGCGGCGGCTGAGGGTGTTTTCGCCTTGCTGACCGTCGGCATACATTTCAACGGTCATGTTGTAATACACGCGCAACGTGTGAGTTACGGGATTGTAAGCGAATGGGTAGACCACCATGTTTTGCCCACGGAAGTCGCGCAGGATGTAAGGGTCATAAAGTCCTACATTCTGGGTCGGGAAGAAAGCATCGGTCGAATAAGCCTCGCCGTAGGTGTATGGTACATCGTCAGGGTTGATGGTGCGCGGGAAATCGCCTTTCGAAGGAGCGACTTCCATCGGGTAGTCGATGTATTGTGCGTCAACAACGCGGATACTATAGTGTTGACGGTCACCAACGATGGCAGGGATGGCAAAAAGGGGCAACTTGGGCTCACCAGCTTCGGCCGTGCTGACCGTTTTGGGAACCATAATGAGATTGGCTTCGCCACGAGGAGTGGTCACCTCTTGGGTGAAGAAGCCTGAAACTTGCAGGTTGACGGTGATTTGGTTCTCCGAAGAGGAGACCAAAGTCGTCTGGATGGTGCTCGGGGTATTGCTCTTGATGGAAACCCACTGCTGGCCGAAAGTCACCACGGTCAGCATGACGAGCAAGGCAGTTAAGATATGTTTTCTCATAGAAAAATGAATGTTGATTTTGATGTGGGATTTAAAAGGGCAAAAATAGGTAATTTCTTGATATCTTGGGTGGTTTTTTGAGATTAAAGGACTTTTTTTCAACTATTCAACGATGACCATAACAGCACCCAAGTTCAAAAAGGTCATGGTCATGATCGGAGGCCATAGTTTTATGAATTCTTTTGCCTTTTGGTGAACGCCACCGAGTCGCCCCAAGCGTTGTACAAAACCTTGTGTCCGATGGCTGCGAGACGCACGTCGAGGCAGCTGTGGCACTCGTCGGGTTTGTCCTTTACGCAGGCTTTGTCGGGGTAGATGAGGTAGTTCTCGCGGAACTCGTTGGGCGTGAGGTTGGGCATGATGACATTGGCTCCGGCAAGGATGGCCTTTTCGCGACCTTGCGGGTCAACGGTCTGGTTGGCGGTGGCTGCCACCATGTTGATTTCAGGCATCATCAGTCGGAGGATGGCAATCATCTTCAAAGTCAGTTCCATGCGTTCCTCGGCTGACGGGATTTGATCTCTGTATTGCCATAAAGGCGTGTCAGGGTGGGGAATGAAAGGCCCCATGCCGACCATAGCCACGTCTTTTTGTTTGAAGAAAAGCAGGTCGTTGGCGAGGTCGTCAAGAGTTTGGAAGGGTAGACCTACCATCACGCCGGTTCCAGTTTGATAGCCGACTTTCAGAAGATTGTCGATGCAGGCGAGACGTTGTTGGAAGTCGTGTTTTTCATCGTGCGGGTGAATCTTATAATATAGGTCTTCGTTCGAGGCCTCGATGCGGAGCAGGTAACGGTGCGCGCCTGCTTCAAACCAGCGTCGGTAGGTCTCTTCGGTCTGTTCACCCAAAGAGAGTGTGATGCCCAAACTTCCGTTGTCTATCTTCTTGATTTCCTTGACCAAATAGGTGATTTTGTCTACAAAGGCCTTGTCGCTCCTTTCACCGCTTTGCAGTGCCACCGAGCCATAGCCCAATTCGTGCGCCAGCTTGGCGCATTCGATGACTTCTTCATCACTGAGCGTATAGCGTTCCACCTTTAGGTTTTTGCAGCGCACGCCACAATAAAGGCAATACTTTGTGCAAATGTTGCTGTATTCAATCAGCCCGCGCAGGTGGACATAATTGTCCAAATGCGTCAGCTTGTTCTGCAAGGCCTTGTCGAAGAGTTTCTTCTTGTCGTCGTCTTCGGCAGCCAACAACACTTTGATGTCGTCTTTTTCAAGGCATGGTTTATTTAGGACTTCGGTGATGGACATTGTTTGAAATTTGGCGCAAAGGTAGGAATTTCTGAAAAATGCGTACATTTGCACTCGACAAACCAAAAAGGAAAAGTTTCTGATGATGAAAAAGATGAATAGCATGAAGACCTTCAATAAACTAATAGTGATTTCGATGGCCTTGTTGCTTTGTGGCCTTTTCACAAAAGCGATGGCTCAGGCGGGTCGGCGCTATGCCGAACCGGTTTTTGAGGAAGTGAATGTTGAATCGGACATTCCTTTCAGCAGTGTCATCGAGGAGGGTGAAACATCGCCGATCACCCTGTATCTTGATTTCTACGAGCCGCAAGGCGACACCCTCTCAGCGCGCCCGTTGGTGATTACCGTTTTTGGTGGAGCCTTTGTCGCAGGAGGTCGCGATTATGTCGACATGGTAGAGTATTGCACACGCTTGGCTCAGCATGGCTATGCGGCGGCTTCCATCGACTATCGGCTGCTTTCGATTTGGAATCTCAATGCAACCTCATTAGTGCGCGATGCTTACATGGCGGCTCAAGATGTCAGCTCCGCGATTCGGTTTTTCAAATGCCATTGCGAAGAATACAGGATCGACCCAGAACAGGTGTTTCTGCTTGGCAACTCCGCAGGATCTATTGCCATTTTGTGCGAGATGTTTATGGATGAGAGCGAGCGCCCCACCGAGACCTACGAAAGCCCCGATTTAGGCTCGATGCATAGTTCAGGTTATGAGGAATATGCTGATTTTTCGCCAGCAGTGGCTGGTGCCATTCCGCATTGGGGCGGTGTGTTGGACCTCGATGTCATCAGCAAAGAGGAATATGTGCCGCTGTGCATGATTCATGGCACTGATGACACTACAGTGCCTTACGATTCGGGCTATTGCTACAATGGACTGCTCCCAGGTGTGATGCCCTTTATGTACGGTTCGCATGCCATGGTTAGCCGCCTCGATGAATTGGGTGTCACCGATTACGAATTTCACCCTTTCGAGGGTGATGGACACGCCTTCTACCTTGTTCCGGTGCTTTATACACTGATTGAGGAAAAATTCGATGCTTGTTTCGGTATCACCCGCGATTTCCTATACAATCATCTGAAATCCATGACCTTGTTGCCCGAAATGGAGGAAACGATAATTCAGGTTTATCCCAATCCTGCCAATAATCTTATGACAATTCATTTAGGTGAAGTTTCGAACGACAGAGTTTTTAGCACCGTTGTGACGGATATGATGGGACGCAGCATGTTTTCCAAGAACCAAACAAGTTTGCCATTTACTATGGATGTTTCACATTGGCCTTCGGGTGTGTATGTCATCCGGTTGGAGCAGGGAGGCCATAGTTTTGTGAGGAAATTCTTGAATCGATAAGGCTATTGGATTTAGAGAAATTGTTTATATTTGCAAACTGAAAAAAGAAAGAAAATGTCCACTCGGCAACTTGAAATAGAAGGTTTGATAAAGCATCTTGGAGCGGAAATACTTCCCCGAGGTGCTCGTTTGTTGCTTTTTGGTTCCCAAGCGCGTGATGAGGCAAGACCTGATTCCGATTGGGATTTACTGATTTTGTTGGAAGGTGAAAAAGTGAGCAATGAAGATTTCGACCGTTGGGTGTTTCCTTTCATTTCATTGGGATGGTCGCTTGGTGTTGACATCAATCCCGTGGCTTACACTTACGATGAATGGATAAGGAGGCAAATTACTCCATTTTATAAAAATGTAATGAAAGAAGGAGTGGAGTTATGCTAACTGAAGATGAAAGAAAAGCCTTGGTGACATACCGACTTGAGAAGGCTAGTGAAACGCTGGTCGAAGCCAAAGATTGCGGTACTATGAACCATTGGACACTTGCAGCCAATCGTTTGTACTATGCTGCGTACTATGCTTCTTCGGCGTTGTTGATTCAAAATGAAATTGTTGCAAAGTCTCACGAAGGTGTCATTGGAATGATTGGCCAGAATTTTGTCCTAACGGGCATTCTTTCAAAAGATGAAGCCAAACTTTTGGCCCGACTTCAGAACATGCGCAAAACAGGTGACTACGATGATTTCATTGAATGGCATCAAGAAGAAGTGGAACCACTATTTGAGAAGGTTGAAGAATATATTAACAAGATAAAAACATTGGTTGAACCAAAATAATCGAACAAATAAAAAGTTAAACACAAAAGACATATAATAATCAGATAGCACTTGTTGCTGTCCTTGAAACCCAATTTCCACTTGTCCCCGTTTTGGCGAGGCAACCTATCAAGGACAAGTTACAGATGCCGTAGTTGCTACGGCGTGGAATACTTGTTAGATAGGTAGGGCGTGGAACCCCTGGTGTTCGAGCAAGGAATTGATTCCACGCTTTTTTCTAACATAAAGAAAATCCAAATAATAAACATAACAGATGAAAGCATTAAAATGTGAAATGTGCGGAAGCAACGATGTGGTAAAACAAGAAGACTTGTTTGTGTGCCAAAATTGTGGAACAAAATATTCGGTTGAAGCTGCGAGAAAAATGATGATTGAAGGTACGGTTGAGGTGAGAGGAACTGTAACAATAGATTCATCTGATGAATTACGCAACTTATACGAACTTGCAAGAAGGGCCGTATTAAATGACAATTCGGAAAATGCTTCAAAATACTATAATCAGATACTTTTAAAAGACCCTAATAGTTGGGAAGCGAATTTCTATTCAGTGTATTATACAGCAAAGGCATGTGCTTTTGATCAGATAAACATCGCGGCTGATTCAGTGAAAAATTGTCTTTTTTCTTTGTTGAAATTGATACAAGAAAGTATCTTAGAAGATGGAGAAAGGTTGAATGCTATTAAAGAAATAACTGAAAAAGTTATTGAGATAGCTCGCTATTTTCTCAGTGTAACCAAGAAACATTATGCTGTAGAGCTGGAGATGCCAAACATGCTAAAACTTGTTGAAAGAGAAATTTTTGTTCAGAATTATACAAGTATTGTGGTTTCAGTCACGGGTGTTCTTAAAGAGTTAGGAGATAAATTGGATGTGTTATATAAAGGGGAATACGGTGTACAGTCAGTTGCATGTTGGAAAGAGTGCATTGTTCTATTAAATGAAATACGACCGCTATTATATAATAAAACGACGAATTCTGAAGAAATTGATTTTTACAAAAATCAAATAAGGAAATACGATTCTTCTTATAAATTGCCTGAACTTAATAAGAATAAGGGGGCGTGTTACGTTGCCACCGCGGTTTATGGTTCCTACAATTGTCCTCAAGTTTGGACACTTCGCCGTTTCCGCGACAACACTTTGGATGCAACATGGTATGGCCGTGCATTCATCAAAACCTATTATGCCATCAGTCCAACATTGGTGAGATGGTTCGGCGAAGCATTATGGTTCAAGAATTTTTGGCGCAAGTCTTTGGATAAACTAGTGTCATCATTAAGAAACAAGGGTGTTGAAGACACACCGTATATTGACAAATACTAGTTTTGTTTGGTCTGTAGGGCTGTCATATCGTGGCAGCCGCAGCTATAAAACAATGCTGCAGCTGCCGTGGTACGACAGCCCTACAAACCTCGGCCTTCGGGTCGGGGATTTTTTTTGTTTCATGATTTCATGTTTTTTCGTGCAGATTTACGATTGAATCGAAAATTTGTACTATTTTTGCGGAATCAATTGAATTAGTGATGATAGAAAGAACGATTACCGCAAAATTGCGTCGGATGACGACATTTTATCCGATTGTGTTGCTGACGGGTCCACGACAGTCGGGGAAATCCACTTTGCTTCGCGGGAAATTTCCTGAATATAAGTATGTCTCGTTGGAGGATTTGGATAACCGCAGTTTTGCCTGGGACGACCCTCGGGGTTTTTTGGATACCTATCCCGACAAAACCATCATCGATGAGGCGCAATATGCTCCCAATCTGTTTTCCTATTTGCAAACCCACGTGGATAGTGCCAATAAGGAGGGAATGTACATCCTTTCCGGCTCACAAAATTTCCAACTTATGGAAAAGATTTCGCAGTCTTTGGCGGGTCGCGTGGCCATTTTGGAACT
>CADBGN010000057.1 GCA_902794155.1 uncultured Bacteroidia bacterium | reverse complement strand
GCCCAGTCAAGCACTCACAACCAATTTCAACGACCTGCATGCCGCGCCCGACGACACGCTTGACCTCACCCATACCATCAAGATGTATTGCGCCATCGCCAAGAGTGCTTTCCGCGACGCGTGTTTCTCAGCCTCTCAACAGCCCGATGCCGATACAAGGAAGGAAGCATGCCTACACTTCCTCGATGACGGACGCAAGATCCTGGAACGGTTTCGTGGCCTCTTCAACCAGCTGAACGACGACAATGCCTCCGATCGAACCCGGCAGGTCTTTTCCTATGGCGACGAGTTCCTAAGCAACGTATTGGAAAAATACACCTATCGCCTGCGTGATGCCATCCGTGTCAACCATCCCGAGGAATATCCACCTGTCGAAGCCCATTTCAAGGAAGTGCTGCTTGACGAGAGAAACTATCGTGAACAAAAAGGTTACCTCTGCGTGAAGATTGACGACGAAAAAGGCAACGAAGACTTCGTCTTCCGTGCCAGTCTGCTCAAGAAATTCAGCGAGAGCGACCTCTACCTCAACGCCACCAAACGCAAGAACACCTTCCTCGTGGAGCAAATCCTATACAGCCTGGCTGCCGGCGCTGCCATGGTGGTGGCCACGCTGTCGTCGTTCTTCTTCCAGCAAAGATACGGCAACTTCACCCTACCCTTCCTCATTGCGCTGGTCATCAGCTACATGTTCAAGGACCGACTGAAAGACTGGCTGCGACTCATTTTTGCCCGTCGTGTCAGTAGCAAGGTCTTCGACACTCGGACGGATTTTCGTGTCAAGGGCAGATACATCGGCTGGAGCAAAGACAGTGTCGACTTTATCGACAGTGACAAGATCATCCCTGAAGTCATCAATCTTCGTAGCCGTAATGCCCTCTTCGCCGAGGTGAGTGGCAAAGACGAGAAGGTATTGCTTTACCGCAAAAAAGTGCAACTCTGGCCCAGCGAATTGGCCAAGGCGAGCCCATATCCACTCCGTGGCATCAATGACATCCTGCGCTATAACCTCACGGAATACACCCGCAAGATGGACAACCCGAGCTTCCCGCTTTCAGGAACCTGGGAAGACAATGGATACAAACCCATCGAAGGAAAGAAGGTCTACCATATCACCTTTGTCATCCAATGTGTCTATGAGGGCAAAACCGAGTACAAGCGCATCGTGGTGCGTTGCGATAGGAACGGCATTGTTAACGTAAAGGTTAGTTAATCCTTGTAGAGACGCGATGAATCGCATCTCCATTAATCGCATCAGAACAACCACCTACCATAATAGTGAATTCACCGGGCTCCACATACCAGCCTTTTTCCTTGGAATACATCGACAAATCACGGGGGAGGAGGTAGAAAGACACCTCGGTAGTTTCACCTTTATTAATATGCACACGCTGGAATCCTTTCAGTAGTTTTGAAGCTGGGGCAACGCTGGCCACTTCGTCGCGGACATAGAGCTGGACGACTTCGTCGCCATCGCATGGACCTATGTTTTTGACATTGCATGAAACGCGGAAGATTGTATCGTATGGTTTCAAGACTCCTTCATTCGAGACGCGATGAATCGACGTCTCTACATGAATGTCGCTGTATTCAAATTGGGTATAACTCAAACCATAGCCGAAGGGGAATAAAGGCTTGGCGGTTTCCTCCACATAATCTCCTGTTTGAGGTTGGGAATAATAAATGGGAATTTGTCCCACTGAACGTGGCACGGAGATAGGCAAACGGCCAGCAGGATTGTAGTCGCCCCAAAGGATGTCGGCCAAGGCGGAACCGCCTTCCATGCCAGGATACCAAAGTGTCAGCATGGCATTGGATTTTTCGGAGGCTAGATTCATGTCCAAGGGACGGCCTTGGATGTAAACCGTCACGACAGGTTTGCCTGTCGCGTAGATGCGCTGCATCAGTTCCTCCTGCTTGCCCAAAAGCTTCAAAGTGGAGCGGTCGTAACCTTCGCCACAATCCATGTCTGAAATGAATTCATTGACAATGGCAGCGCCTGTGTCTTCATAATTCGTTTTGAAGTCGCGGGCGGAGGAGCCACCCACAACCAACACCACCACATCGGCGGATTTGGCGATTTTCACCGCCTCGTCAATATTGGCATCGTTTTCATCGCGCACGGCACAGCCTTTGGCGTAGGTCACCTCTGCCCTGCCCTTTTCGCGGATACCTTCGAGCATGGTCACGATGCGGTCGGGGTCCTGCGGTGCGGTGTAGTCGCCAAGTTGGTTGTACATATTGTCGGCATTCGGCCCAATGACGGCAACCTTTTTAATGTTCTCGCCAAAGGGTAAAATACCATCGTTTTTCAGAAGCACAGCGGATTCCAAAGCCACTTGCTTGCCCAACCGGGCGTTTTCTTTTGTGCCCACCTCGGCTTCGGCCAAAGCCTCGTCAACATAAGGATTTTCAAACAGTCCGAGGTCGAATTTCAGTTGCAAAACATGCCGCACAGCACGGTCAATGTCAGCTTCGGTGACGAGACCTCGCTGCAGGGCTTCTTTCAAGAAACCGCCATAGTTGTAACCGCCCAAATCTATGTCGACACCTGCTTTCAAGGCCATGGCAGCGGCCTCGGCAGGGTCAGTGGCCACATGCTGCGTAGCATAGATGGCATTCACGGCATTCAAATCGGAGAAAACCACACCTTTGAAGTCCCATGAGTTGCGCAGAATGTCTTGCAAAAGCCATTCATTGGCCGAGCAAGGCACACCATCGATGGTATTGTAGGAGGTCATCACAGATTTAGCACCACCTTCGCAAATGGCTTTTTCAAACGACGGCAAATAATCTGTCATCAGCCGATTGAGACCGACATCCGCAGTGGCGGCATTGTGTCCACCCTGCGGAATGCCGTAGGCTGCCAAATGTTTCAAGGTGGCGCAAACATTTTTCTGCATTCCTTGCACGATTGCAGCGCCCAAAACACCGGAGAGATACGGGTCTTCACCCATGGTCTCCTCCACCCTTGACCAGCGTGGGTCGCGGGCAATGTCGAGGACGGGACCATAGCCCACTTGTGCGCCTTGCCAGCGCACTTCACACCCCATTACCTCACCCATCTGTTCAAGCAATCCTCGATCCCATGTGCTGGCTTGACCGATGCCCGTCGGAAAAACGGTTGTGCCTACCGCCATGTGGCCATGAGGTGTTTCTTCGCAAAACAACAAGGGGATGCCAAGTCGCGTGTTTTCTATTGCATGACGTTGCATCATGTTCAGCAACCTTGCTGACTCACGAGGCTTCAAGCCAGTTTCCACCGTTTTCCTTGACCACGGGTCAGCACGAAGCACCGCCCAGCAGGAACCGAGTGGAAGCGAGTCCATCACGCCTATGAAGTCGTCGGCAAGCCACAGCGAATCGCCATCCTTGCCATAGAAATTGAAGCCAATAGGACAAGTCAATTGACCACATTTCTCCTCAAGAGTCATCTGCGACAGCAATGATTCTACTTTTTCTTGTTTTTTGGTACATGAACCAAACAAGACCATTCCAACCAATAATAGTATAGATAACCTTCTATTCATTTCCTTTTATCACAAAACCGACAAAACCGTCAAAACACTTTAAGCAGTCGCGGAAAGCGGCCAACCGGCACGCTTTCCGGCGGCGACACGGTTGTGCGCCGCCCACCCCAAATGAAAGTTTTGTGTGTTTTGTAGGTTTTGTTTCATTATACCAAATGCCCAATCAGTTCCTCGCGCTCGCCAGGCAGCATGTCGATGACGGGAATCTCCACCATCGTGTAGCAGCCCGGTTGCAGGCGCATCGTGGCGCGGGCCACGTTGACCAACACCTGACCTGTCAAAGCAGGGTTGTTGATGCTCATGTTGAACTCCATACGTTGATTCTGGGTCTTGCCCGAGACACCCTTGCGCACCAGGTTGACACCATGCCCCATGTCGCGAACGGCATCGACACTATCCACGGCAAACACATGGGTCTCATCGTTGGCGAAATACGGGTCGGCCTTAATGTCTTTGGTCACTTGTTCCAAGGTAGCACCAGCTTCCAGTTCCACATACACCATGCGGCGGTGGATGCCTTCGCCCAGCGGGATTGTCACCGAAAGAGCGTTTTTCACACCTTTTTTAGAGCGCACACAGACGCTGTGACCCATAGACATGCCAGGACCAAAGTTAGTGTACGATAAGCCTTTAGGCGCAAGACTTTGCATCAAAGTGCGGACGATGGAATCCGAGCCTGGGTCCCAACCGGCAGCGATGACACTAACCGTTTTCGTCTCCTTATTTATCGGCATCAGCTCACGGCGATAGTCCACGATAGAAGTATGAATATCGAAGGAATCCACGGTGTTGATGCCCAAAGGCAGGATTTGTTTGGCGAATTCAGGGCAACTGCGTGTCGGACAAGCCAATATGGCCACATCCACGTCTTTCAGTTCCCTAATGTCTTTAACCACTTCATAGTTGGAGAGTTCAATAGTTTTGTTAGCATTGCGGCGGACGATGCCGGCCACTTCGAAGTCGGGGGCAGCTTCCAAGGCTTCCAAAGCGAAGCGGCCCACATTACCGTATCCTACTACGGCTGCTCTGATAGTTTTCATTTGTTTGATTTTTTAAAAGGGCAAAATTATAAAAATACCTTCATTCAAGACGCAAATAATTGCGGTTTTTCTTGCATTTCCATTGAAAAACGGTTATTGCCCCCCCCTGGGAAAAACCAGTCAAGACTCTTTTCTCCCAAAAATCCGAACAATGTGAACCAAACCGTTGCCGCGGATTCGTTTTTATTGTATCTTTGCGCCCAAATTTTTGATTTAAAATGAAGAAATTAAGTCTATTCCTCACTCTTTTGGCCGCCGCCCTTTTTGCGCAGGCCCAAACTATTCAACAAACCTATCATTTTTGCCAACCGATCGTTAGCGAGCACGACGGTTACCATCAGATTGGCCTCCAAGGCTGTCTGCCCATGGGTCAAGTGGGCGACCCCACTCTGCCTTGGCAAAACGTCAGTCTAATGCTGCCCCAAGGTCAAGAGGCCACCTCCATCAATGTGGAGTATTTTGATTTCGTGGAACTCGAAGGATCTTACAATCTTTATCCCTATCAGCGGCCACGCCCTGTTTCCAACGAGAAAGAGATTCCCTTTGCCAAAAACGAAGTACTCTATCGTTCAGAAAACGTTTATCCTACACAAGGTTTCAGCAGTGTCAGCACGCACTATCTGAACGGTGTGGCTTTTGCCTTCAGCGGCTTCACCCCGGTACAATACTATCCTGCCACTGGCAAAGTCAGCTATGCCCGCACCGTGAAGGTCAGCATCGAGACTAGCATGAGCCGCAACGACCACAGTGGCAAGCTTTGGCTTACACCCGAAAACGAAGCATCCATCAAGCGCTTGGCGCAAAACGAAAACGTCCTAAGTACCTACACCCAGCGTGGTCGCTCTATCCCTGGATACGACATGTTGGTCATCACCTCTGAGGAATGGATTCCCCGTTTCGGCGAATACCTCAACCTTTACAATGGCAAAGGCATTCGCACCCGCATCGTCGCTTTGGAAGACATCTATGCCACCATGCAAGGAATCGATGAGCAAGAGCAGATCCGCAACTATATAATCCAAGAATACGAGGATAACGGCATCTCCATGGTGAGCCTCGGCGGCGATGTCAGCATCGTGCCTTACCGCAACCTTTGGTGCTTTGCACAAGAAGGCTATGAAGATGACCTGCCCTCCGACATGTACTACGCCTGCCTCGACGGCACTCTTAACGATGACGGCGACGACCGCTGGGGCGAAGTCGGCGAAGACGACTTGCTTCCCGAACTGGGCATAGGCCGCCTTCCCTTCAATAATGAGACCCAATTTGAGAACATCATGCACAAGACCTTCAGCTACCTGCAAACCCCAGTCCTGGGCGAGTTCACCTCTCCCATCTTTGGCGCCGAGCATTTAGGTGACGGTTACTATGGCAGTGACGACATGGAACGTCTCATTGGCACTAACAACGATTACGACTACACCACCACGGGCTATCCCGAAGACTACAACTTCAAGCGTTACTATGCCACACCTCGTATCAACTGGAGCGGCGGCGACTTTAAGAAACTTATCGGCAAAGGCGGTCAATATGTTCACCATGTGGGTCATGCTAACACCGATGTTGTGGCCGGTTGGGATGCTTCTTCCATAAACGATAATTACTTTTCTGGGAACAACGGTATTGACCACAACTATATGATTTTCCACTCCCATGGTTGCATTTGCGGCAATTTTCCTCATAGCTGCATCCTTGAAAAAATGGTCACGGTTCAAACAGGATTCGTGGTCACAACGGGCAACTCACGCTATGGCTGGTATGTACCGTGGGGCGATGGCATGGCCGCCCATATCCACCGCGAGTTTGTGGATGCCTACTGTAACGACCATATTGCCACAGTCGGCATGGCGTTGCGCGAAGCTAAAATCGCTACTGCGCCCTGGGTAACCATGTACGATGAGGAAAACGGTTGCCTGCGTTGGAACATCTATTGCCTCAACGTCCTTGGTGACGGTGCCTTGTATCCTTGGTTCGAGGAACCCTTCACACCTAATGTTGTTTATGAACAAGGCTTGAAAACCGGAGCCACTGCCACTACCGTCAACGTGAACCAATATGGATCACCATTGAGCAACTTTTGTGTCAGCCTCTTCGATGGCGAGACCTTACTTGCCCGTAACATTACCGATGAAAACGGCAATGCAACACTGAATTTCGAAACGCCTTTGGATGTGATCGGCGATATGAGGCTCATCGTCATCGGCCAAAGTGCATGGCCACAGATTCTCGAAGTGACCGGATTCGATGGCAATGAACCATTTGTTTACGGTGACATCTTCAGTTTTGAAGGCGAACCGCAATTTGGTTCGCAGGGTCTTTGGGTTAACGGCGATATATACAACAAAGGTAACGTGACAGCCTACAATGTCCACGCCGCAGTGACTTCCGACTGTGAATACATCAATGCGCTCGAAGGCAACTTCACCATCGACGAGTTTGCGCCGAACAGCACCGATCAGAACCATCGTTTAGGCGCGATTGACATTGCCGACAACATCCCCGACCAGACCATCTTCACCTTGTTTTTCACAACTTATGTTGGCGACGTCACACACACCACGCAAAAATCTTTCCTTGCCTTGGCTCCCAACCTGCAATTCGTCAAGATTGAGTTGGAAGAAAACGCAGGTGACGGCAACGGCTATGTTGACCCTGGAGAGCAGGCCATCTTACACATCACAGGTAACAACGTGGGGCATGCTTTGGCTCCCGATGTCTACTTGACCATCAATAACATCGGTCAAGGTCTACATATCGATGAAACCACGTACCAAATTGGTGATATCGACAGAGACGGCAACTTTACAATTGACGTCTATATCAACACTGACTTCGACATCATCAGTGGCACCACATTCCATCTCGATCTTTGTCTCCATACAGGTGCATACGCAACAAATCGTGACTATTCCTTTGGCGTTGGTACGGCTATTGAGACCTTTGAAAGCGGAGATTTCAACTTCGTTGAATGGGAACATGCCGGTGACCAGCATTGGTTCATCACCAACGAAGAAGCCCATAGTGGCTCCTATAGTGCGCGCTCTGGCGAGATTGGCGACAACGAGGTTTCCTATTTGATAATTTACGCCGATATCTACACCGACAGCGAAATCAGTTTCTGGTTCAAGACCTCAACTGAAAACCGTAAAGATTGGTTTGCTTTCTTCATGGACGGCACGCAAAAAGACTGGTGGTCGGGAGAAAACGACTGGACCTTCGCAAGCTATGAGTTCGAAGCCGGCAGCCATGTCTTCGAATGGTTCTACGACAAGAATAACAAAGGTCAGGCTGGTAACGACTGCGCCTGGCTTGACGACATCACTTTCCCGCGTGCATGCTATATTACCAAAGTTGAAGAGGTAGTTGCACCAAAAGCCAATGCCATCTATCCCAACCCAACCAGTGGCGGCTTCAACATCGAACTTGCTGAAGAAAGCAATATCAGCATTTTCAATGCCTTGGGGCAGCAAATCCTCAGCCTCAATGAGGTGAACGGATTGCAGCAACTCCGTTTGGATGCTGCGGGCGTTTATTTCATCCACATCAGCAATGGGAATGGTGTTGAGGTGAAGAAGGTCGTTGTGGAGTAACTCCCTTGTGACACAATATAAAACAGCCCGCTTGAAGGAGATTCAGGCGGGCTGATAGTTTCTCAACAATCGTGTCATGAAATAATCATATAGGTTTGTACGACTCTCCAACCCTTCTCTGTTTTTTTCACCCAATAGCCCGCTCCCCAAGTATTAAACCCATAATCAAAAATATATGTGTCCTTTTCGCCGTCAACTTTGAACAAAGGCGAAATACGCATCCTGCACAAGTCATTATTGAAATACCTCGGACTGCTTTCATACTCTTCCGTAGTAAGAATAATCACGCGGAACGATTTCGGCTGAATGTTTTGCAATCCTGGTTCATCCGTCACAATCAAAATGGTTTCGGTGGTATCCACAACACAATGTACCTCAGGCCTTTCATCTATGGACAGAACAGACTCGCAATCCTTAAAACCATAACAAATATCCTCATCATCGTTAATCAACGCCTCAAAAATGATACTTTTATCCGTTCTATTTGAGGCAAAACGAGGATTCATGTCCAAATTGTCGGGAATGCCGTCGCCATCGGTATCATCATTATTGGGGTCGGTGCGGAACTTGGCCTCGACAATATCCGTCAAACCATCGCCATCGGAATCCTTGCGCAAAGTCTCCAAATCCAAGGTCAACATCAAGCCATCTTTGACCAATTGATAACTTGGGGCACCAAAAGGCATGATGAATGACGACATTTGCCGTAACAGACAAGCCTCAATTTGCAAATCACCCTGCTCATTAATCAAAGGATAAGAGGAATAACACTTGACAAACAACGGCTGCTTCTGTACGATGCCTGAATAATAATGCGACCAAGACTTTCCGTTGTCATCGGAATAAGCCACCCATATTTCAGGTTCACCCGTAAAGGTCTCTACATATTTGAAGTCGTAATAAATAAAGGCCTCCACTTTACCTTTCTTTTCATGCTTTAAGATACTAAATCTATCAATATCGCCAATATATTGACGAGCTACGGAATGAAATTCGACGGAGTCCTGATACGGCGTAAAAAACAAAGTATCGTTGTAAGGCGTATAGTTGTCCACCTTCGCGAACTTAAAGAAGTCGTCATAATAGTTTGAGACAATTTCCTTATTCACAGGCTCAAAAGACTTGAACCTCTTGTTCTTGTCATAATACTTTTCTCTTTCCTCGCTTTCATAGTCCTCCTGAGCAAACGAAAACGCAGGGACCAGAAGAAGTAGCAACATAGTCAAAGAGTTTTTCATGTCATCAATGTGTTTGTTTTATGGTTCAATAGTTCGGATTATATACAAAAACCAAATTCTCAAAAAATCCCACTTGAAATCACATCCAACCTCCATCCATTGTCTCTTTTCTTTATCAAACAATCCCAGAAACCTGAACGAGCCGAAACGGAAACAAGATAAGTATCCTCTTCGTCATCAACCTTAAACATAGGAGACAAATGATAACTATCCATCGGCACAAAATACTTACTAGAGCTTTCAAACTCTTCTTTTGAGAGGACGATAACGCGCATGGTTCTCGGTTGAACAGCTTGAAGTTCTGGACAATCAGTTACAATTCTCACAGTTCTAGTCTTTTCGTTGGCATAACACAACTCTGGGATGGCCAACGGAATAGTATCCGCAAAACAAAACTGAATCAAGTATTCATAAACGGCCGTCTTGTCCGAACGAGGCACCGACATTCTCGGATTCAGGTCCAAACCGTCGGCAATTCCATCACCATCGGTATCGCTATTGAAAGGATCGGTCATAAACCTTGCCTCTTCAATATCCGTCAATCCATCCCCGTCAGAGTCTTTGCGCAATGTCTCCATGTCAATGGTCAACAGCAGACCGTCTTTGACCAATTCATAATCTGACACATGGCCCGGCCAAAAAGAAGAAATCTGGCGAAGCAGGCATGCCTCCAACTGCAAATCGCCTTGCTTGTTGAACAAAGGCATCTTGGATCGCGGCTTGAAACAAAGTGGCTGGCAATGTGTTATCCCAGTATAATAAAAAGTCCATGACCGTCCTTGGTCTTCTGAATAGGCCACATATATACTCGGTTCAGATGCCATAAAATACTCATATCTCTTATACACGATGGCTTCCACCGATTCTCTCTTTTCGTATCTCAAAACCTGTCGCTTGTCAATCTTGGCAGCAAGTTCAGGACAATCATCAAACCTAGGTTTTAGGCTCTCATAGTAATATCTTTGGTGATCCTCCCCTTCTTGAAATGGTGTAAAATCTGCAATCTCCTCCCACGCGAAAAAGGCATTCTTGTATGCTTTGATTTCGTTTTCATCCAAAGGTTTCCAAGGCTTATAGTTTTTTCTCCATTCTCGATAATAAGCGTCTTTTTCCTTGCTCGGATAATTCGATATGTCGTCTATTTCTTCTTCCTCCTGCGCAAAAGAAAATGTTGGAACCAAAAGAGCCAATAATAACAGGGTGATGTATTGTTTCATAGCATTGAGATTTTATCGGCACAAAAATAGAAAATTTTTCGATGAAACGACATTTTTTATGGTTTTATTTTCACTAACGATACAAAAAAAATGCATTCCTAATCCGATTTTTCTCCCCTTTGTTACGAAAATGAGTATTTTTGCACCCAAAGAATTAATCAACCAACCTAATACAATGAAAAAAACTATTTTCATCCTCTTAGCATTGATGGTCAGCCTGTTCGCTTCAGCACAGACCATCGAGAAGACTTATTATTTCGGTCAGCCTAGCATTAGCCAGATCCAAGGCTACGAGCAAATCCAATTCACGGGATGCATGCAGAGTGCCCTTGCAGGTCAACCCTCACTACCCTGGCAGAGCGTCAGCCTCATGCTGCCTCAAGGCACTGAAGCCGTTGCCATCGATGTGGAACTCTCCGATTTCCAGACGATGGGAGGCAACCACAACCTTTTCCCTTACCAATCTGCCCTCACCTACTCCGACCCCGTGCGCCGTCAGTTTGAGAAGGACGAGGCCCTCTATGCCTCGAAGAGCGTCTACCCTGCCCAAGCCTACGGCAATCTCAGCACACAATACCTGAACGGCATCGGATTCGCCTTTTCGGCTTTCACGCCCGTGCAGTATGTGCCAGGTACCGGTGAAGTGCGTTATGCCTCCAAGGCCACTGTGCGCATTACGGCATCAGCCTCTAAGACTGACCAAAGCCGCAAACTGTGGCTCAACAGCGGTAACGCCGAGCGTGCCAAGCGCCTCGCCCAAAACCCTGAGATGCTGCAGACTTACAACGACAGAGGTCGCTCCATGGGAGGCTACGAGCTGCTTGTAGTCACCACGCAGCCCTATATCAACGCTTTTGAAGAATATGTGGCTTTCTATCAAGCCCGTGGCCTGCGTACCCGCGTGGTGGACCTTTCCACCATTATCGACACCATGGAAGGCTGTGACAATCAGGAAAAGCTGCGTAATTATATCATTAAAGAATATGAGGAGAACGGCATCATGATGGTGAATCTCGCAGGCGACGTGCCCGACATTCCATATCGCGGTTTCTACTGTTATGTAACCAGTGGAGGTGGGGACAAAGAAGACAATGGCCTCCCCGCCGATCTCTATTATGCCGCTTTGGACGGAAACTGGAACAATGATGGCGACAACAGTTGGGGTGAAATTGGTGAAGACGACTTACTGCCTGAAATTGGCATAGGTCGCATGTGTTTCAGCAATCAGGCGGAACTGAACAACATGCTCCACAAGTCATTCACCTATCAAGACTCCCCCATCCTTGGTGAGTTCCAGCAAGTCATCATGGCTGGCGAGCACCTCTACGACGATCCGTGGAGCAATGGCAGCCAATACCTCGAATTGCTTATAGGCACCCACGAAGACAACGGTTACACTACAACGGGCATTCCTGAAGATTACAACTTCACTCGACTTTATGAAGAAGAAGGTAACTGGAGCGGTTGGCTACTCCTTAATGCCATTAACCAAGGCACCCAATATGTGCACCATGACGGCCACGCCAACACTGGATATGTGGCGGGATGGACCAACTGGGACATCACAAACGAAAACTTCGGGGGCATCAACGGCATGGATCACAACTACACCTTCTTTCACACCTCGGGCTGCGATTGCGGCAACTTCCCAGATGACTGTATTCTAGAACGCATGACCAAGATCGCCAACTTCGCCGTGGCCACCTTCGGCAACTCACGCTATGGCTGGTTCAACGAAGGCCAGACCGAAGGTCCTGCCATCCACCTCCACCGTGAGACGGAAGACGCTTACTACAACGATCGGATCCCCTACGGTGGTTTGGCTTTGAGAGAAGCCAAAATCGCAACAGCACCATGGGTAAACGCTCCAGGTCAATGGGAAGAAGGCGCCCTACGCTGGAACTTCTACGACCTCAACATGATGGGCGATGTTGCTGCCAGTCCCTGGCATGACGAGCCGTTCACACCCATAGTATCCCGTCCATTGTCCATTGACGAAGGCATGACCTCGATGGAAATCCAAGTGACTGACAACAATGGAAATGGACTACAAAACTTCCGTTGTGCCCTCTTCAACGGGGAAGATATGATTGGTTTAGGCTACACCAACGAAACTGGATGGGCCGTCGTCGAGATTGACGACCCGTTGAACTATGTCGCCGACTTGACCTTTATCGTCACAGGATGCGACGCTTGGCCCCAAACTTTCCACATCGACCTTGAAGCGACTGAGGAGAACTTGACAAACAACATGAACATCTATCCTAACCCCAACAAAGGGCAATTCTCTTTCAATTTACCTGAAGCAGATTGCGACATTGTGGTATTCAACGCCATTGGGCAGCAGGTCTACCAGCAAAGCAATGCCAAAGGAAAAACCACACTCGATCTTGAAGGTTTGAACGATGGTATATATTTCATCACGGTGAAGTCAGAAAAGAATGTCAGAACCTTGAAGGTCGTGAAGGAATAATACCACAAAAACATGAAAACCAAGAGCCTTGGAGCATAATGCTTCGAGGCTTTTTTTATTATTTCAAAAAAAATACAATCTCTTTATTGCATAATTACTACCAAATCCATATTTTTGCACCTTAATTTTAAAATGAAAGAAAAGAAGTTAAATCTCTAATAATCAATTAAAAATGACAAAGTACGTTTACACCTTTGGCGGAAAGACCGCTGAAGGCAATGCTTCGATGAAGAATGAGCTGGGCGGCAAGGGCGCTAACAGGCTTGATGGACGAAGTCCATGCTGGCATCAAGAAGATGGAAAAGATCATGGGCATGAAATATGGCGATCCCGAGAACCCGCTGCTCGTCAGCTGCCGTTCAGGTGCGCGCAAGTCAATGCCTGGCATGATGGACACCGTTTTGAATATCGGCCTCTGCTCTAAGACCATCCCCGGCCTCATCAAGAAGACGGGTGGCAACGAACGTTTCGTGTATGACTCCTACCGTCGTCTTATCATGATGTACGCAGACGTCGTCATGGAAAAGGCCGAGGGCATCGAGCCTGCCGACGGCCAAGGCATCCGCAAACAGTTGGATGACATGCTCGACGCCTACAAAGAAAAGAAAGGCTACAAGAGCGACACCGAACTGACCGCCGACGACCTTAAGAAACTGGCCGAGTCGTTCAAAGCTCGCATCAAGAAAGTGCTTCGCACTGAGTTCCCCGATGACGCCGAGGCTCAACTTGAAGGCGGCATCAAGGCCGTGTTCAAGAGCTGGAACGGTAAAAAGGCAGTCTCCTATCGCCGCATCGAAGGTATCCCGGATGACTGGGGCACCGCTGTCAACGTACAGACCATGGTGTTCGGCAACATGGGCGACACCTCCGCTACTGGTGTGGCCTTCACCCGTAATCCTGCCACTGGCGACAACCAATTCTATGGTGAATGGCTGATTAACGCCCAAGGCGAAGACGTGGTGGCCGGTATCCGTACCCCCAACCCGTTGAACGACGAGACCAAGAACGAGCAGAACAAGCA
>CADBGN010000056.1 GCA_902794155.1 uncultured Bacteroidia bacterium | reverse complement strand
GCTGTAGTCGACGTTGTAGTTGACGTTCTCGGTATGCGTGGTTGCGGCGGGTGTGCCGTCTTCGTACTTGTAGTTGATGGTCAGCAGGTAGCTGTTGATTTGGAAGTTAGCCACGTAAGTGGCAGCCTCCGTCACGGTGAAAGAGTAACTTGCATTGTTGGAAACCACAGAGTCGTTTAAAGTCCAGCTTTGGAATGTGTAGCCCTCGCTGGCCGTAGCGTTCAACGTACAAGTAGAGCCAACGTTAAATTCTCCACCACCTGTAACTACGCCTGCATCAGTTGGATTAGCGCTGACCATAATTGTGACGGTATTGGCCTCGGTTGTGGTGAAGAATGCACTGTTGCTCCATCCTGTTTGTGTTTCATCACATGAGCCCATAACTCTCACTTCATAGTTTGTGCTGGGTGTGAGGCCAGTGAGTTCCATCGGGTTAGTAGCATTGGATAACGTTATCCACTCACTGATTTGTTCATGGGCAATGACGATGTCATCCAAGCCAACGCCGTAGCCGTAATGGTCCGTGAACAAGAAGCCAATCTGATAGTTATCGGACAACTCCGTCAGTTCAACGACTTGGTTTGTCCACGTTTCGTGTGCTTCTGTAGTGCTCCATAACGGTTGCCATGCGCCTTGAGCGCCTTCTGAGCCAATGCGGTAGTAAACCCCAAGTTCGTCAATATCGTCGCCCCAGGATTTGTTGATATACCAGAAGGAGAGCACCAAGTCGTTTTGGTCACCCAAATTCATAGAGGGTGTGACAAAATAGGTTTGTTCTTGGGAGTTGTTGTGGGTAATCTGTGCAGTATAGTTGCCACTATGTGGGCTAATAGTGTCGTATTCGGATCCACCAACACCTACCTCCCAAGAAGCATCGCCTTCGTTGCTCCATCCTTGGGGAATAACACCGCCTTCAAAGCCTTCGCTGAACACGGGGTCGATCAATTCGGTAGCTACTCTATAACTTAAAGTGTACTCATCGTTATAGCCAGTCCATGCTACCGTAGCGCTGTTATGGGTGATATTGCTCACTTGCAAGTTAAAGGGGATTGGGCAGGCTTCGAGGGTGGTGAATGTTACAGTGTTGCTTTCGAGATATGGGTTTGCTAGGCCATCCGTAAAGCCGCAGGAAGGAACTATATATGCTTCATAAGCGGTGTTGGGTTGGAGACCTGTAAGTGTATATGGATTTTGGTAAATCTCAAGAGAATCATACGGGACGTATGCCGGTGTATATGCAGGGCGGTAGTACATCATCCATGCTTGGGAAGTGCCTAGCTCAGTCCAGCCAAATTTGGCTAGGTTTGGACCTACTTCGGTGACCGAGAAATCCACGGGTCGTATGCAATCGTCTACGCTTTCGACAAAATGGGCAATAAACCCGAATTCGCCTTGTCCTCCATTGTTAAGGAAACTTTCATCAATTGTGAGGGTGTCGGTGGGATTGGTGGAAAAATCCACGTAATCATAACCACTAGATTCATCCCCACCCCACAAAGACCATTTGTAAAAAGTGAAGTTCTCGTTGGGGACGGCATGGATGGTGATTGTATCGCCGAAATGGATGGGTTGACTGCTTTCGCCACCAAGTTGACTGCTTTCGCCATCAATAAGATAATAACAAGAGCCGCCCTCTTCTGGTATACATGAGAACCAAGGGTAAAACTCGAGAGGCTCGAAATTGGCCACGATGTTGGTGTTTTCAGTGACAATGAAGGTGTACGTGGAATCGAAATAATTCCCGACATGTTCGCCGTCCTTTGTCCAGTTGTTTAAGTAGAAGCCAAGGTTTTCAGTGGCCGTCAAGGTGCAGGTGTCGCCCGAATAGTATACTCCACCGCCTGTAACTGTACCTCCATTGGCTGGACTGGCACCAACTGTGACGGTGTAATAGCCGAGTGTTTTGAATTTTTTGGACTCGCTCCAGTTAGTATAATAAGGTTGTGTCTGGTTGGGTTCACATATTCCCCTAACATGTACGTAATATTCAGTAGTCGAATCCAGGCCGGTAAGAGTGTATGGCGGATTCTGAACATCAATAGAAGCCCCCCACACTATTTCGTCGATACCTATAATTACATTGTCGACGGCGAAGTAGTCGCCATCAGGATTCATGGAGACGTCCTTCGAGTAAGACCAAGTTAAGGTGTGCTCGCCAGCAGTGACATCGAAGCTGTAGTGGTTCCATCCGCTTACTTGAGCACCATAGGCGAACTGTTCAATACTATCGATGGAGAAGATGCACTTGTCATACAAGTATGACCCCGTGCCTTCGCCCCTGCACTCGGCATCAAATTGAATGGTACCAGCGTCATATAAGTACATCGAGAGCGTGACGGAAGACGTCGAGTTTTCAACGCCCGCGTTGTTGCTTTGCATGTGGCCGTCAACGATTATCCAAGGATAGGTGGGACTGATTTGCCAGTCGTTGTTGTTGGGAAACCCGTTGTCAAAACTCTCGTTCATCAGGATGTCGCTATTGTCACTGAGAGTGCCCAATTGCACTTCATAAACTTCGTCGTAGTCAGACCAAGTCGCTGTAGCCTCGGTGTCTGAGATGTTGGCCATTGCCACATTCCGAGGTGTCGGGCAGTATTCCAAGGTGGAGAAGGTTATGGTGTTACTCATCAAACTGTTGTCTGGGTCGTCATCCACAACGCCGCAAGAAGGAATCACATACGCCTCATAAGTGGTGTAGGGATTGAGACCGGTGAGCGTGTATGGGTTCTCGAAGACCTCGATAGACTCCTCCTCAGGGCCTGTCGTACCATAAGTCTGAACGTAATAGTAGATATACCACGACTCGGAATTGCCGACCTCAGTCCAACTGAGGGTGGCGAAACTGGGACCGACCTCATTGGCGGTGAACTGCACCGGAGGCACACAGCCATACTTGAAGGTGGTCTTGGGCAGGAAATCCGCAGAATTGACAGAGTAATTATCGCCGCTTCTGCCATAAATAGAAGCCCCTGTAACAGATTCGCCTAACCAACTGCAGCTGCTGTAACCTGTGGTAGAAGTGTAGTACACGCCGACCCACAAATTGCCGCCATTATAAGTGTAAGGCGTGGAGAGAGTGATTTCCATCTCCTGCGAAGAAACGCTAAGCGATCCTTCATAGACAAGAGTGGCATCACTGGTACCCAAGAAAGAAGTAAGGGAGGTAGTACTAATTTCTTTCAAGAAGACTTGGAAGCTTCCATTCCACGAAACATTTGCGTTGCCGTTGGAGCTGTAGAACTTCAGCGTCGTGATTTTTTTGCCATTCATGTTGGCGAGTTCACTGGCTGGATACACAAATTCGTGTTGGAGGCTGTTGTCAGTCCACAATCCCCATACAGGAATATAGGAGTTTTCGACCGTATCATTGTGTACGGTCAGTTCATCTGCTCTCGCCACGCCGAAGAAGACGAAGCAGAGCATCATCAATGAAAGTAAAGTCTTTTTGTTCATATGCTTTGTTTTTTTAATTTGTATTGTTTGTTCATTTTTGTTTTACTTATCGCTTTTTTAAAGGCGAAACTTACCATAATGGCGACAAAAATATAGAATAAAACCTAAAATGCAAAGAAAAAAAGCAGTTAAATAAAAAAACGCCACAGAAACTTGTGGCGAAAAAGGTGTTTTTCTCCAAATTATCTCTACATTTGCATTCTCAAACTATCTGAAAATGAAAGCCAACAAGAAAACCGTTTGGGCCGAGGTGAAACGTTATGTTATCATCACTTTGGCCTTGTTTGTGATGGCCTTCGGCTGGACGGCCTTCCTCATCCCCAACCATGTGTTGGGCGGTGGCGTCAGTGGTATCGCCACCTTGATTTTCTATGCCACGGGTATCTCAACAGGTATTTCTGTCTTTGTCATCAACGCTATTTTGGTGCTTATCTCTCTCAAGGTGTTGGGCCCTTCTTTTGGAATAAAGACGGTGTATTCCATCATTATGGCATCGTTGTTCATGTCGTTTTTGCAACATTACATCACCGAACCTATGCTGTTGTATCAAACGGATCCTACGGCTATGGGCGCCATGAAACCTTTTGTCGAAGAGAAGATTCTGGCGGCCATATTAGGTGGCGGTTTGGCGGGTTTGGCTATCGGTGTAGCTTTCACCCAAGGGGGTAGCACGGGCGGCACCGACATTATCGCGATGATGATTTGCAAATATCGCAATGTTTCTCAAGGACGAGTCATTTTGCTGATAGACATCATCATCATCTCCTGTTCCTATTTTGTCATCGAGAACGACAAAATCCAAGCCATCATTTATGGCTTCGTGGTGATGGGCGTGTGCAGCTATTGCATTGACCTCGTGTTGACGGGCAACAAGCAGTCGGTGCAGGCTTTCATCTTCACTTCCGAACCCGATAAGGTGGCTGACCGCATCGCCAATGAGATGCAGCGCGGTGTGACGATGATCAACGGTACGGGCTGGTACACCAAACGTGAAGGTCCTATCCTCATGGTGGTGGCCCATAAGCGCGAATCACAGCAAATATTAAGGATTGTGAAAGACGAAGACCCCAAGGCGTTCATGACGATGAACACCGTGATGGGTGCCTACGGCAAGGGGTTTGAACAGATCAAGCACTAAAGCTATTGGAGATAAGGCGCAAAGAATTCCGTCAACGCAGTAAGAATATGCTGCGCTTTCTCTGTTGAGGCTTCTTCATCGCTCCGACCGCCAAAACGTGCTATGTCTTTTGAATCGTAATCAGTGAAGAGATGCCATGTGGAGTTGCCCATGAAGTCGTCCTTGGCTTTGTCAAGACCGAAGGATTCAACCAACTTCTGTAATTTCGACACGTCTTCCTTGTCCATCTTGCCTTCACGATGTTGTCCTCTCTCATCATAATAGCGAGAGAAACCTTCGCCCTCCTTGATGACGTAGTATTTTATGTCACGGAAATCGGTGATTCTATATGAATATTCCAATCTGACAAGGTCGCCGCGAAGGGGTAACCAATGGTCGAAAAAGCTCAAAAAAGGTGCCGTTTGTCCACTCACGAAGGTGGTATAGTAGTCTGTGAAGTCGATGGTGTCGCCCATGTTATAGGAAATGAAGAAACGGTACACCGAAGCGCTGTCGTCGTCGGTGGTGCGATTGTATTCGTCCTTTAAGCGATACATGTTGACCAACTCTTGTAGTTCCTTCAGATAGTCGTTGCTGACAGCGATCTCCTTGTCCGTGTCGTATTCAGCATTGCGTATGAAAAGTTTGGCTTCCTGTTCACCGCGTTCGAGACGATACTCGATGTCGCGTCCTTGTTTGTTTTTGCAGGTGTACTGGAAGAGGTTGATTTCCTTGGCTTGGATGGGGTAGTCCCTCCATTTTTTTTTTTTTTTCGAAATGGCATGACGGGCCGCATGATAGTTGTCGGGCCATGCCATATAACCGCCCGAGCCTTTGCTTTTGTCTGAACCATACTTGAAATAAATCGACCAACTGTCACCATCGAAGATTTCCATTTTAGGCTGGTATCTATCATGCCATTTGTGAATCTTGAACGCTTTGATGATGGAATCCAATTCGTCGAAAATGTTGGTGTCGTCGATGTAGAAATCCTTCTCCTCAGGGAAGCCTTCGTCGATGACGATATGTATCCTACCGTCTTTCTCGGTACTCACATTGTATTTCTCTCCTGAATGCCAGGCCATCGTGTTGTGGTGGTCGTAACTAAAGTAAGTCAGGCGTTCTTTTTTCATTTCCTTTGGGTTTTGTGCGATGCAGGATGCGAGGATACACATCAGCACCAATAGCAATAAGTTCTTTTTCTTCATGTTGTTTTTGTTTTTTAGAAACAATTAAGGGAAAGTCAAAGGCTTTCCCTTAATTGCATTTGTTTCAATTGGTTTGATTATTTGATGCCAAGCTTCTTGGCGATGTCTTTCGGCAAGGCGTCCTTATGGACCACGATGTTCAAGGTCTTGTAGCGGACGAATGCCTTGCTGACGTACCAAATTCCTTTGTACTGGCCGGCTTCGCCCCAGCTGTTCTTCACGATGAAGTATTCATTGCCGATTTGGTCCTTGGCGGTGCCATAGATGAGCATGCCGTGGTCGTCTTGGGTCTCATAGTTGTCGTAAGCAATTTGACGCTCTTTTTGCGTGACCCACTTTTGCGGGGTGGGACCGTTTTGGGCTTCTTTTGCTCTGTCGGCGGCGCTCATGCCCATCCAGTGGGCCATATCGCTGCCTTGGAGGTCGCGACCTTTGGCTTCGATGTCGGGAAGGACAGCCACGCCGGCCATCTTGCCACGGAGCCAGCCAGCCTCGCTGACGTCGCTACCCCATGCGATTGGGTAACCCTTGTCGATGGCATTGTCCATCACTTGCATCAGCTCGTCGATGGGGAGGTTCCAAGCACGACCCCAGCGCCAGTTGTCCTGTACTTCGATGACAAACTCCTCATAGAAGGGATGGTGCGTGAAAGAGGTCAGGTTGACGTAGTCGTTCATGTTGAGGCCTGTCGATTCAGCGAAACTCTTAGGTGTGTATTTCTTGCCGTTGTAGGTGAACTCGGTCGGAGGAACGCCAAGATAAGCGTCGTAAATACCAGCCAAGCCTTTCTTCCAAAGGGCATTGCCGTCCTTGTCCATCTGGATCTTACGGCTCTTGATAACACCTTCCACATACGGGTCAGTCACGGCCGAAAGTTCGTTGAAGTTCGACAGTGAGTCGCCATGCATGGTGCCAGCAGGCATCTCACAGTCGGGAACGAGACCATAGTTCTTGATGGCGTAAAGCACGTCACCGAAGGAGCCACCTTGCGAGAAGGAGACGTCGCCGTGGGTACGGATGGCGGCTTCGGCACGGTCTAAGTAAGTCTTGTAAACGATGTACATCTCCGAAAAGTCGTACTCGGGCTTGCCCATACGGAGCAACTCGGCCTCGAAGAAAGCCAATGAGCTGTAGCACCAGCAAGTACCAGCCTGGTTCTGGTTCTTCACCGAAGTGACAGGCAATTCTTTGATGGTTTCAAACTTGAAGCCCTCTTCCTTGTTTTCTTTTGCATCGGTTTTGGGTTGTGCAACGACGCTGATGCTGAGCATCATAGCGGTTGCGGTTAATAAGTGCTTGAATTTCATAATGTGTTGATATTTATAATGTAAAATTTGTAATTTAAGATTCAAAATTTAAAGATTCAAAATTGAATTACAATCCAAGGTCTTTACGCATGGCTTTCGAAAGGGCTTCTTTATTGAGCGTAAAGAAAATGGTGTATTGACGCAGGTATTGCTCGGAGCAGTACCAGTAGCCATGGTAAGGTCCTCTGTCGCCCCACGAGTTTTTGATCTTGTAATATTTGTTGCCGTTCTGGTCCTTGGCAATGCCGACGACAAGCATGCTGTGGTCATCGCCTGCGTCCCAGTTGTCGTAGGCTCTCTGGTGGTCTTCGTCGGTCACCTTCTTCTCTGCGACGATCTCTTTCCAAAGATTCTCGCTTTCAGGGTCTTCAGGGACGATGCCAATACCGGTCTTGCCTGAGAATCCTTTGTTGCTGACATCCTGAGCCCAACCGAGGGTGTAGCCATGTTCAAGGGCATAGTCGACAGCTTCCATCAGCTTGTCAAGAGGGAGGTTGTAGGCGGGGGTCCATGTCCAGTTGTCGGGAATCTCGACCATGCAGGGTTTGTTATATTCCTCACTGGTGAACGAGCAGATTTCAATGTAGTTGGCAGGGTCGATGCGATATGCTTCGGCAAACGATTTTGCGGTGTATTTCTTGCCATCCACGGTAAACTCTTCAGGTGCTACACCAAGGTATGCGTCCAGCACGCCTTGCACGGCTTTTGGGCCGGCAGGAGAGATCTTTTTATTGCCGTTTTTGATGATGGCGCGGGCTACACTGCTGATCACCTCGTTCATCTCGCTGTGCATGTGACGTTCCTCGCCGATGACCTTGCCACTATAGTCAGCTTCGGGCATCATGCCGTACTTGTCGATCATGTAAAGCACATCGCAGACCTCGCCGCCTTGGCTGAGGGTGTTATTGCCATGCATTCTGGTGAACTTGGCTACCTTTTCTGCCCAAGCGTTACGTACCACAAACATCTCCGAAAGATTGAACTCCTTACCGTAGATGCGCTGGATTTCCGCCTCAACAAAGCCAATGCCTGCAAAGCACCAGCAGGTACCTGAGCTACCTTGGTTGTCAACGGGAGTATGTTTTACGTTGACGGTCTCGGTGATTTGGTAGACGGGTTGGTCCTCTTTCTCTTGGGCAAAGAGTGTTGAACCCGTGCCCAACAGCAGCACAAAGGCTGCCACATTCAAGAATTTGTTCATATCCATGTGTTTTTGTCGTTCTTATAATCTCATTACCTTTGTGGTGGCGCAGCCATGGTCGGTTGTGGTCTCGATGAAATAACAGCCCTTGGGTTGTGTCGAAAGGTCGATAGTGACGGTGCCTTCTGATGTCATAAGGCTTTTCACTTCTTGACCCGTCACATTGAAAACTCTAACTTGACGAAGGCCGTCGGCCTCAATGGTGACAACGTTTTCAGTGGGGTTGGGATAAATGCTGATTTCTTTGTTTGAAGTGTTTTCATCAACATTGGTGGTCCAATCCACAAACACGACATTGGAAGCATTGGATTCCAAATGGGCTGTGGCTCCTGTAATGACATAGTGATAGCTTTGTTGTGGCGAGGCAAAATAGTCAACGAATGAGTTCCCTGTTATCCCATATCCAATATGTTCGCCTTCGCGGTAGACATTATAGCCTTCAGCCGTTGAACCTTCTTTCCATTGAAGGATAACAAGGCCTTCGTGGATGAGGAAATCAAGATCTGTTGGAATTATTGTTTTGTTGAATGCCACAAAATTAAGTTCGGGATTGCCTTCGGCTGTAGCATAGCCCGATTCGCATTCGTTATCACGATAGTAGGCAGTGACTGCGTATTCGTACCAGTTGTCGGGTTGGGAGTTAAGGTTGTCAGTATAAGTGTTGTTGGTAAGTATCTTGATAAGTTTGAATTCTCCACCTTTGGGACGACGATAAACGAAATAACCTGATACAGATTCATCCGAAGGGGCATCCCATGAGAGTCTGGCTTTTACTGGTGTGGCTATTTCTACACGGAGGTTCGTGGGGATAAGGCATGGTGATTCAAACGAATAAAAACTGCAGGTGTTCGATGGCAGGGTTTCACCGTTGGAGAGGAAGGCGGTGACATGGTAAGTATGGAATGCATCACGCGTGTTGCTGTCGATGAAGCTGGTCTCAGTGGTTACATCATATAGCGAACCATCGCGGAACACTTGATAGTTAACAATGTTTTCGATAGGCTCCCAATTCAAGGTCGCCTGGTCGCCAACGACAGTAGCGGTAAGATGTGTACCGTCCAGTTCATCGTCCTTGTCGCTGCAAGTGTTGTTGGCAATGTAGAAAAGGCCTCTTCGAATATCTGAGGAGGAACCATGGAAATGGGTCATGATGGTGCCGTCGGCGTTTTTGACATTGAAGCTGAATTCCTCTATTTCTTGCTCGGGTCTCTCCCAGCGGATTTCAATATGTCCTAAAGGTAGGGTGATGACGCGGGTGGATTGCCTCACTTCGAGCGATAGTCGGGCAACCTCGTCGCCCGCCCCATTGACAAAAGAAAGTGCGCCACCATTCCAGCCTTGCGCGTTTGTGGAACTCATTTCAATTGTCCAAGTGCAGGTGGGACCCAATAAGACATTCTTCTCAACGGCGGCCAAACCCTTGGCGTTGTGAACAACAGCATAAACGCTGTAGTTCACCATCTTGGACATGTAGTGATCGGTATAGCTCATGTTGGCACCAGGAGCCACGTTGTCTTCGGTGAAGATGATCTTGCCGTTGCGGGTGACTACCATCCGGTCGATGTTGGTCAAATCATGCAGATGGATGTCTTGTGTGGGGTTAGTCCACGTCAAAGTGGCTGCATAGTCGAAGTCGCCACTAGGGCTGACACTGAGGTTCTCGGGCTCCAAGGGCATGTATTCGTAGACGTCGGCAGGCACGTAGTTGAAAACTGCCTGGGCCCAGCCAGCATAATCTATTTCATCGATAACGAAATAACCGTCGCTGCTGCCACCCCATCCCCAGTTGAAGTGGAAAAGGTCGCTGTCATCGTAGCCATCGCATACGAAGGCATGACCGCCACTGTTGCTGAAACCGGAATAATATACAGGCCAACCTAAGTCGTGTGATTCCTTCAGCATGTTTTGCCAGTTGATTAGAGAATAATAGTCACGGCTCTTAAGGGAGGCTTGATTTGAATAGGAGAAATAGCGCTCGATGGCATCGGGCACATCCCAAGAGTTGGCACCACTGCCACTGGGTGAGAATTGCATGTCGACAGCTACGGCACAATGGTACATCAACAGGGCAACGGCTTCGATCTCTTGTTGCGAGGCACCTTGAAGTCTGTCGGGCATGTGTTCCCAATCGTAGGTGGCGGCTCCGAAATTAGCTGATTGTGAGCCATAGCCTTGGCAGTAATAGGAGTGGCTCCCTGATCCTTGGGTTGGATAGTCCCAGTGCTTCATCACTTGGCTCATGGCAGTGGCTACGCAGCCCGCATAGCAACGGCCGCCAGGGCCGCTGCTTGCCTCGGGAGCGTAGTAGTTGTAGGGTGAGTCTTGATTCCACTTGGTAGTGCATATATAATCGACACTGCGACCACCATTTCGTGAGAGCATGTGACCTGTGGTGGCAACACTCAGCCATTCCTGTTCAGTGTCGTCGAAGACGACGGCATTGCGGCTGGTGCGGGCTTCGATTATTTTTTCAAGGTAAAAAGCGAGTTCGGGCGACATGTTTTCGGTCTCGAACGGACCTTCATCGGAATAGCCTACGATGGGACGGAAACGGTCGTCGGCCGAAACGATGACGAAACCGCTGTCACCTGCATTAAAGGCATAGAAGCATGTCTCACCTCGGGTTGATGAGCCTGTGTAAACTAATTGTAACTCGTTGCTTCTTAAGTTATTGTTGAAATTAGCTTGGACAAAGCTTTGTCCAATTTCCTTAGCTCTGGCCACATCAATGGGACGGGCATTCAGTGAGGTCATGCATAAAAGCATGACTAGGCATAATAGTTGATATTTTTTCATAGTAGATTATGATTTAGACTCCTAAAAAGGCTTCAAAAATACGAAAAAAAACAAAACAAATAGCGATGAATGAAAAGAAATCATCAAAAAGCTCATCAAAGGGAGATCACTTCGTCCATTTTGATATCCAAAGGCTCGGTAGGGACTTCTTCAACGAGTTGAAAATCAAAGCAAATGCCGATACGTTTTGTGTCCAAATGTTGACAAAGGAATCGGTCGTAGTAGCCTTTGCCGCGACCAATACGGTTCCCTTTATGATCGAAGGCAACCCCGGGAACGATGATGAGGTCGAAATCACCAGTATAGGGCTCGTTTTGAGGCTCAAGGATGTTGAAGTCACCCAAAGCAAAGTCAGTGTCTTTGGCATATTCCACAGGGATGATGTCGTCGCCGACCACGGTGGGCAGGATGATGGTCTTCTTGAGATGCCATTTTTCAAGGAAAGCCTGTGTTTGAACCTCGTCGGGCAAGGCACTGTAAAGCATTATTTTTTCGGCTTTAACGAAGTTGGGGTGATGCTCCAACTTGGCTAATATTTTCTCTGATTGTTCCATCAGTTGCTCTTTGGTGTGTTGCTTTTTCAAAGTCTTGATGTAGGCGCGTAATTCTTTTTTATCCATGTTGTTTATGGCTGATTGACGGTTTTTGTTGTATTGATTCCGAGGCCTCGGGGCAATAATGTCGATGCGGTAATGCTGTGTTGTGGGGCGTTGTTGATCCATGCCACTTTGACATTGTTGCCTTTTGATTCAAGGATGACACCGCCTTCGACTTGCCAACTGGTGGCCAATGGGTACGGTCTCACATAATAGTAGTTGTTTTCCTCAATGATTTCGGGTGGCTGTGGCACAATGATGTTGTAGAAAAAATCCGACATTATGTCTTGGATGGTGAAGAAATTCTCGTTTAATTCCTTGGTAGCAGGATCAACATGAGGCGAGTGTTTATATCCTGAAAAGGTGACCAATTGAGCCATGTATCCCAGCTTGATGGCGCGATCGACGATACAAGACGAACCATACATTTTTTCGACCAACATGGTTTTCAGTATGCCAGCTATGGCAAAGGGGTAGTTGTAATCGTAGGGGACAATGTCGTCAGCATCGCCATGGAAGGCCAAAATGGGAATGTTCCGGTCGTGAATAAGGGCAGTGTCAGGCATGGCTCCCCACATATCAACTATGCCTTTGATACGGAAATTGCTCTTGATAGCGTTGCCATAGGTGTCGATGTCGCCAAGTTCTGGACTCAAGAAACTGCCGTGGGAGTATTCGGGTCGGGTTTGGTTGGTCATAAAGGCAAGATTAAGTGCGGTGATGGCTCCCGCGCTGGCACCGCCTACTAAAAGCATGGTGGTGTCAATTCCATATTCTTCTTGGTGAGATACGAGGAAACGCATTGCAGCGTGGGCGTCTTGTACGGCGCGATAGCCCGCTCGTCCAATGCTGGACTTGGTGGGAAGGAAGCCTATCCTGTAATCGATTGAGGCGGCCACATAACCCATCGAAGCCAAATGGCGGCACCATTGGGTGATTGATTTGTCGTCTTTCGAGCCGAAATAGAACGCACCACCGTGAATAAGCATGACCAATGGCCGCTTTTGCAAGGAATCGTCTTTAGGACGGAAAACGTCAAGATGGAGGTCTAACGAACTCTCATAAATGGCATTGCCCATGCTGAAGATCTTGTCGGACACCGCGGTTTCGTCTGCCAACTCTGACCAGAACCCCATGACATTGGCATACGGGATGTCATCGATTTCTTCCACTGTGAACAAAGTGTCCTGATAGCGTTTGTTTTCAAAGTCGTGAAATATGGGCGCTATGAATATGTTGAAGCTAAATCTGGCAGTCCCAAACAAGCTCAAGCGAGCGTAGCCTTCAGCATGTTGACTGTCCATGGATTTGATGCGCGGTCGGAAAACCTCTTTTTCATCTTCGTAATAGAGAATGGCATTGCGGCCTTTGGCTTCCAATTTGAAAGGAAGGGTGTCGGTTGAGGCTTCTTCCAAAGCCATATAGTGGCCAGTGACATGAAGGCTGTCGCTGTGTTCTATGAAAACCAAATAATCTTTGTCCCGGATGGTGCTTGTGAAGCAGGCAGGTGTCTCGATGACCGGAAAATAGACCTTTTTTAAATACAGGAGTGGGTTAGGAATGCCTTCGTTGCCGAAAAGTTGGGTAAACAGCATGGAAAGGATTATAGTAATAATAGAGCGGCGCATGGCGTAGTTTGTTTTAGCTGCAAAAATAGTAAACTCAAGCGAAACAAGTGAAACCAAATGGTAAATTCCTTACTTTTACAGCGAAAAACAGAATGAAACGATGAAACGATTTATACCTTTTATTTTGATAATCATTGGATTTGTGGAGTTTTCCAATGCACAGGAACATCGCCGTTATGCCTTGGTTTGGAACGATGAATTCGATTCTGGCTTTTTGGACGAGATGGTTTGGTCGAAGATTCCAAGGAGCAAGGCTGATTGGGCTATTCACATGTCGTCGGACGAAAGGCTGTTTGGTTTTGATAACGGTAGCCTGGTGTTACGCGGCATGGTGAATGATTATTTGGCCAAAGATACAGCTGCTTTTTTGACTGGCGGCGTGTGGGGCAAAGGCAAGAAGACCTTCGGCTACGGTAGGGTTGAAGTGAGGGCCAAGTTCGATGTGGCGCAGGGTTATTGGCCTGCCATTTGGATGCTGCCTTGGACCGACCACAAGGTGAATTGGCCTTATGCCGGTGAGATTGATATCATGGAGCACTTTAGGGACAATCCTTTTGTGAACAACACGGTGCACAGTCATTACACTTACAACCTGCGTAGGCGCAACCGACCTTCTCAGGTGGCCTATCCGAGTTATAACGAAGGGGAATACAACACCTACAGCGTGGAACGCTTTCAGGACAGTCTTGTGTTTTTCGTCAATGGGCGCCGGACGTTGACCTATCCTCGCTTCCGCGATGGAAGGAACGGCCAATTCCCTTTCAGCGATTACGAGTATTACCTGATTCTTGATGCACAACTTGGTCGCGATCGCTCGCCTTACATCGACACTGCCAAGTTGCCAGTGGAACTACGTATCGACTATGTCCGCTATTATGAGTTGGATACGAAGACCGATGTAATTCCAGAACCACAAGATTATCAACAGTATACGAGGAAACGGTACAAATTCAAGAAGATAGTGGTCGATGAGAGTGAAACCTTCGATAATCCTGATGAATATCATATTGTTACCCGACGAGGCAAGGCCACCATTTCGGGCAATGTAGTATGGGCGCAAAGTACTCTTAACCAGCTTATTGGTGAGGACGGAAGGATCGCTAATGTTGATTTTTACGACAAACCAGCTTGTCCTTATCGCGGCGTTAGCCTTGATAAGAACAGCAAAAAATGGACATTCAACGAGATGAAAAGACTCTTGGATGTGATGGCTTTCTATAAGTTGAATTACCTGCAATGGAACGGCGATGGAAATTGCTCTGAAGAGGAAATCGACAGTCTAAGGGAATATGCCAGCGATTTGGGCATCCAAATGATTGACGATATCCCCAATGTGGCTGATGTTGGTTTGTTTTTGTTTAGCAACAATGCGCAGTTTCCCATAGTGAATCGTGTTTTCTCAAAGATGGCTATTGGACAAGGTGGTTTCCTCAGCTTGAGCGAATTCGGGGATGATGAGTTGGAAGCTCTGATGGCTTTCTCTGAGCGTTTTTGGCGCGGAGGCGATGCAGGTGAGGTAAAAGGAGGAGAGGTGTCGCCGGCTGGCTCGCGTTTGGCTAACTTTAAGGAGAAAGTGTCAGTGCATCGTGAACGTTTCCACTATTAATGACAATGACCACGACCCACGGTAAAGGAGGTCATGGTCATTGCCACTAGTCGTAGTCAACAGACTATCTTCCGTTATAATTCCCGCTCAAGGTCTCGATGAAGCCGTTGGCAGCCGTCTTCACGTTGATGAAATCGCTGCCCAACGAGCTGGAGCAGTCGAGCACGAGCATAATCATCGCACTCTTGTATTCGTTGACGGTTTGGGTGTTGCCCGAAGGCGTGAACTCACTGTTATACTGCCATTGCGACGAGGATCCCAGCCAATTCCATTCCTTCACATAGTCGGTGCTGATTTGGTTGCCGCCCATGTCGGTGAGGTTTTGGAAAACAAACACGTCGAAGATGCCTTCTGTCGAAGCGGTTACGGTGACGCCTGACATGCATTCCATACCAACATATTGGATTTCGGTCAGTTGTCCTCTACCTCCGTTGCGGAGGTAGGTGCCTTCGATGTAGCACTGCGATTCGCTGGCATCGATTACATTGTCGAAGGTGAAGCGAATCCTGGTGTTGGGTTCCTGTGCCGGCAGTTTGAGCGTGACATTGTATAAAGTGCTCTGGTTGTAGAGTTGTTGGGCGATGCGGGCAAACATGTCGGAGGCTTCGTTCATGTTGTTGACCTCGAAGACGTTATGAACAGGGTCGCTCGACAGTTTCTTGAGGTTGTTGCGGAAACTCTCGATGTCGCTTACATCCGAGCCACGCACACCGATGGAGTAGGCTGAGATGTTGGTACCGCCGATGAGTTCATGGTTGATTCTCCTGTTGACAGCTGTCAAGTATTCGCTGCCCGAGTTGTAGTTCTCGGAGAGTACATACGAACCTTGGTCGAGGCCGTCGGTGAAGGTCACCACCGAGACGTTGATGAGGTTCTCCGGAATCTTGGCGGCGGCCAGACTGTTGAGGCCCGTGTTGACGGCATGGTAAAGGATGGTACCGTTTTGCATCGAAAGGCCGTCGACAAAGTTCTCGAAGTTGTGTTTCGTGTCTTGGTTAAGCAGACCAAGTGGCATGGTGTAGAGTTCGCTGTTAAAACCCACGATGCCGAGGTAAAGGCCTTCCTTGGCTGGAGTGGTATCCTCGGCCTGGGGTTTTCTGCAACTGCTGAAGGTGGAGAGCATGACGGCAAGTGCCAAAATTGCTACCGATAAGATGTGTTTCTTCATATTCGATTAAGTTTTCTTGTTCTATAAACGAGTTAATGCCTTTAAAATTGCAAAGGTAGTTTTTTTTCGGTTCGCTGTGATTCGAAAAGTTATATCTTTGCCAACAGAATCAATAATTATTCAAAATGAAAGCAACTCTATTTTTATCTGTCTCGGCGGTGGCTTTAGTCATGATGGCCTGTGGAGGCAAAGGCAATAACGTTAATCAAGACAATGACACACAACCTCAAATAGTGGAAAACCTAGCGTCAAATCCAGAAGAGGTTGTTTTCGATGTGTTTGACGACGTGGACTGGGAACGTCCTTTGTATTCTCTTGATAAGAATGGCGACACGACAGAGGTTTGGCGTTACAACCAATCGGGGAAGTTGGTTAGTTATTGCGAGCTTGAAGGAGATACTCCATTAAGCATAATCGGATACCGTTATGATGTTTTGGGCAGACTTATCCATGAGGGAGGATCCTCTTTCTATGGGAATACTCGTGAGTATAACGAGGATTTTACCTATAAGGACAATGTTTGTACGAGTATGGGCATGCATACCACCGAGGGATATCCCTCTTTTTTCATGGCCAAGGAAGTTCGTTATTGTCTGGACAACGATTTTAAGTATGATACACTATGTCAAGAGTATGAAGCTGAAGTGTCGTGGGATGACTATGTAGACGACGAAGACTTCGACGAAAGGCTTTTACAACTTGCCCGATACACTACAAATCGATATGCGGAAATCAATGGTGAGACGAAAATTGTAGAAAGCTGTTTCTATACCGCGAATCATGATGCTCCAGATACTTTCCACTTAGGTAATAAGAACACCTATCACTATAACAGCCAAGGATTGCTCATCAGTGTAGTTCATCACGCTTCAGATGGCAAGGAAACCACGTTTAATTACCATTATTATGACAATGTAAAGGATAGCCTTACTTATTTTGCGAGGAAGTCGCAATTCACCACCTGGAAGTATGAAGAACCCAAGGAAAACATTGTCCAGAAGGCTGCCGAACAACTGCTTTCGGAGGAGTACATTGAAGGGCTTGTTTGCCAAAGCAAGACTGTGGCAACGGTTCCTGTCGACGACGGCGAAACGCAGACCATCGCCTGCTATCAGCGCAGCGAGGGTTCGTGGCTGGTGTTGGAGTATTGGCCTACACAAGGTCCAGAGAACGACAAATTGAGTGTCTATGTTTTGGGTAAGGATGGGAAACTCGAACCCAGTGACGCACAAGACCTCCCCTTGAATTTGGAAGGGATGCGACTGTTGGGCAGTGATCTCTTTTTTCCTTATCAGGGAGATGAACTGGAATTTGGTAAAGACTATTTCGTTTTCCCGATGGAAGATGGCGAGCCGCTCCGCTTGGAATGGAATGGGGAACAGTTCGTTGTGGCGAAATAAGATTGCGTTTATTCTTGCGCCAAAGCTTGTTTGATAGCCTTGGCCAGCTGGTCGGGGCAAGAGGTGCCTTTGAAGCCGCAGCGGATGCCTTCCAACTTGGCGACGACATCCTCGGCCTTCATGCCGTCCACCAAAGTGGCGACGCCTTGCGTGTTGCCGTTGCAGCCGCCGTAGAACTGTACGTTCTTCAAGATGCCGTCCTCGATTTCAAACTCGATGGCTTGACTACATGTGCCTTGGGTTCGGTAGGTGTATTTCATTGGATTATTTATTGGCTTTAACTATGTTGAATACTGCGTATTTCAGCATTCAGCAATCAGCTTTCAGCCGCTCATTACCAAGCTGATAGCTGACTGCTGATGGCTGATAGCTATTTTACATTTATATCAAACTTTCAGATTCTAAAATTTACTCATAAACTTTTCGCTGTCGACGACAAAACGTTCGTGGATGCCTTCGCCAACCAGAGTGTCACCCTCGAAGCATTTCACTTCAAAAACCAAACGGCGGCGGTCCACCTCGACGAGTTCGGCTTCGCAGCGGATGGTGGAACCCACAGGGCTGGCTTTCAGGTGCTTGATATTGACCGCAATGCCCACGGTGGTGTTGCCTTCACCAATCTTGTCGGAGACACTTTCCAAACAGGTTTTCTCCATGAGGGCAATCATGGCGGGGGTGGCAAGCACCTCCAAAGCGCCTGAACCGTAAACGGCGGCGGTATCCTTATGCTCCACCACTAGCGTCTCGCTGTGGCGGAGTCCTTTCAGTGCATCGTATTCCATCAGGCTTGGAAGTTCATGGTGATGTTGACAATGACATCGGGGTGGAGTGAGCGACCCACGGGACAGCTCTCGGCGGCGGCCCACAGCAGGGCTTTCTGCTTCTCGGTGTATTCCTTTTCGGGGAAGTTGAACACGATGTCGATCTGCCCGATGCGGCGCGGGTCGGCGTTCATGGTCTTCTTCACCGTGTAGGTGGTGCCGTCGATGTCGAATTTGTGGCCTTGTGCGCTGATGCCCATGATGGTCATCATGCAGCCGGCGAGGGC
>CADBGN010000055.1 GCA_902794155.1 uncultured Bacteroidia bacterium | reverse complement strand
AGGCAGCCGCCCGGCTCGATGGTGCGGACGAAGATGCGGAACTGCTCGAGATAATTGTCGAAGGTCGGAAACACATTGACATGATCCCAGCCGATGCCGCTGATGACGGCGATATGGGGATGATAGTGGTGGAACTTGGGCACGCGGTCTATGGGTGAAGTGAGGTATTCGTCCCCTTCCATAACCATGTATTTGGCCGTCTCACTGAGGCGAACCATCACGTCGAAACCATCCAACTGGGCGCCCACCATGAAGTCTGTCTCGATGCCTACATGCTTCAACACATGCAGAATCATCGAGGTGATAGTCGTCTTGCCATGGCTGCCGCCGATGACGATGCGCGTCTTATCCTTGCCCTGCTCGTAAAGGTATTCGGGATAGGAATACACCTTCAGTCCCAACTCTTGGGCGCGAACCAGCTCGGGGTTGTCGATGCGGGCGTGCATGCCAAGGATGACTGCGTCGTATGTGTTGTCGAGTTTTTCGGGATACCAGCCCCATTGCGGAGGCAGGATGCCTTCTTTGGCAAGGCGCGACTTGGACGGCTCGAATATCTCGTCGTCCGAACCCGTGACTTCATAACCCTTGCGGTGCAAGGCGATGGCGAGGTTGTGCATGGCACTGCCGCCTATAGCAATAAAGTGAACCTTTTTCATGATTTGGTATTTTCTGCAAAGATAATAAACTTAATTAAACGAAGGATGCTTTTTGACTCGAGACATGGGACTTCGGGACACGGGACAGGCCCCAGTCTCGCAGTCTCGTGTCTTAAAGTCTCGCGTCATAAAACAAAGAAGGGTAAGCTACTCATATCGCACCGCCTACCCTTGCTACATTCCTGTCCTGGGGGATTTCAGAGGGAGCTGGTCGTATAAGACTTACCCGATGCAAAAGTACGGACTTTTCTTGGATTGACAAGCGAAATCCGTAAAATTTTTATTCGTGGCCGTAACTCGAACCGTCGAAGCAATGAGTGCAGAGGTCGCATTTGGGCAGACCAATTGCCTTCACCACGCTATCCAAGGTATTGAATTTCAGCGTATCGACGCCAACGTGCTTGCGCAGCATCTCAATGAGGTTGGCATATTCAGGCGTCGTCGGATCGCAATACTTGTCGATATTGCAATTGTCGTTGCCTTCCAATTCCTCGATACAGCGACGTGTGATGAGTTCCAAGATATTCTTGGAAGCCGAGAAGTTAAGGAAGGGACAGCCGAAGAGCAGCGGGGGGCAGCTGATGCGCACATGCACTTCCTTTGCTCCATAGTCGTAGAGCATCTTCACGTTGTCGCGCAACTGCGTACCACGTACGATACTATCGTCGCAGAAGGCCACCTTCTTGCCTTCGAGCAGGGCGCGGTTGGGAATGAGTTTCATCTTGGCCACATGCTCGCGCTGGCTCTGGTTGACAGGCATGAAGCTACGCGACCAAGTAGGTGTGTACTTCACCACACCGCGCAGATACGGAATCTTACGCACATTGGAATAGCCCAAGGCCATGCCGATGCCCGAGTCAGGGATGGCGGAGACATAGTCGAGGTCGATATAGTCCTGTTTGCCCATCTCACGACCTTCATTATAGCGGGCCTCCTCCACGTTGACGCCTTCATAGTCGGTGGAGGGGAAGCCATAATAGATCCACAAGAAGGAACACACCTGTTTCTTCTGGTTGGGAGCAAGCAACTGTTGTACGCCTTCTTGCGTCACCTTGACAATCTCGCCCGGACCCACACTATAGCATGTGGAATAGTCGAGGTTGATGTAGCTGTGGCTCTCAGAAGCCAGCACGTAACCGTCGTCGTTTTTGCCGATGACGATAGGTGTGCGGCCATAAAAGTCGCGGGCGGCGATGATGCCGTCCTCGGTGAGGATGAGCATGGAGCACGAGCCCTTCACCTTATTATATACGTTACGGATGCCATCGACGAAGTCCTCGCCCTGAGTGATGAGCAAAGCCATCAACTCGGTAGGATTGGTGTTACCTTGACTTAGTTCCGCAAAGTGTTGTTTGTTGGCGAGGCAGTGGTCGACAAGTTCATCCATGTTGTTGATCTTGGCCACCGTAGCGATGGCAAACTTGCCGAGATGCGAGTTGACGATGATAGGCTGTGCATCCGTGTCGCTGATGACACCAATGCCGCTGTTGCCAGTGAACTTGTTCACGGCCATCTCATCGCTGAACTTAGTGCGGAAATAAGTGTTCTCGATATCGTGGATCGAGCGGTGAAAAACCTCGCCGTCGTGAGTAACCATACCCGCGCGCTTGGTGCCAAGATGTGAATGATAGTCAATGCCGTAGAACAGATCTTGAGCGCAGGGTCTCTTTAATACAGTGCCGAAGAAGCCTCCCATAGTAGTGTAGTGTTTAGTTAGGTTATAAAAACAAAAAACATCTGCGGGAACTAACCCGTAGATGGACTGCAAAAATAGAAAAAAAACATATTGCAACAAAAAAAGAGGACATAATTTATGGGTTTTTTATAACCACGTATTTTACAGGTTGTTATGGCACTTGATCAACTACAGATTTCACAGATTGAACGGATGTATTTCCGATAATTCTATGGGTCGCAGGCTCCCGATTGGTACGGAAGGGCTGTCGCAGCCATCCACAATTCCAATCAACAATTCAACAATCAACAATCAACAATTCAACAATTATAACTATTTTTGCCGAAATTTTTTGCAAGTCTATGATACTCAAACTCTACCCAACGAATCCGAACCCGCGCTATGTCAAGATGATCTTGGAATGCTTGGCCGACGGCGGCACCATCATCTTCCCCACCGACACCTTGTACGGCTTGGGAGGTTGCATCAACAACCCGCGGACCTTCGAGCGCATCTGCCAGATCAAAGGCATCAAGAAGGAGAAGGCCAACTTCTCGTTCATCTTCCACGACCTCAGCATGTTGAGCGAGTTCACCAAGCCCATCAACAACGACGTCTTCAAGATGATGAAGCGCAACCTTCCGGGAGCATTCACCTTCATCCTGGAGGCCAACAACAACATCCCACGCATCTTCCAAAGCAAGAAGAAAACCATCGGTATCCGCATCCCCGACCAACCCATCATCACCAACATCGTTAGGGAGTTCGGTGCGCCCATCATGACCACCTCATTGGCCGACGAGGAAGACGAAATCAACCCCTACCTCACCGATCCCGAGGAAATTCACGACCGCTACAAGGACCTGGTGGACATCGTCATCGACGGTGGCGCAGGTGAAAACGAGGAGAGTACCGTAGTTGACTGCACTGACAATGAGATAGTTATCATTCGCCAAGGCAAGGGATGGTTGGATGAATGAAAAAAATTTAGAGCTAAAAGGCTACAATAACGAAAAAAGTAGTACCTTTGCAGCCGCAAAAAAGGTTGACTCGGTAGCTCAGCAGGTAGAGCACAACACTTTTAATGTTGGGGTCCTGGGTTCGAGCCCCAGCCGGGTCACCAATAAACAAAAAATCTCCGACCAAGTCGGAGATTTTTTGTTATCTTTGCCAACCTAAAGAATCTACAATGATTGACCTATTGAAAGACCTCAACGAGCCTCAACGTGAGGCCGTTACCACTATAGAAGGCCCTGTGATGGTGATTGCCGGTGCAGGATCGGGCAAGACTCGCGCCCTCACCTACCGCGTCGCCTACATGATCCAAGAGGGCGTCGACCCCTTCAGCATCATGGCCCTCACCTTCACTAACAAGGCCGCCCGCGAGATGAAGGAACGCATCATGCAACTCGTCAACGCCAGCGATGCCCGCAACGTGTGGATGGGCACTTTCCACTCCATCTTCGCCCGCATCCTGCGCATTGAGGCGGAGAAGATTGGCTTCACCAGCAACTTCTCCATCTACGACACCGACGACTCCAAGGCTCTCATCACACAAATTCTCAAAGATTTGAGCCTCGACACCAAGGTCTATCCCGCCAAGCAGGTGCTGTCGCGCATTTCGGCGGCCAAGTCGAGCCTCTACTCGCCCGAAGACTATGCCAACGACCCCGAGATCCAAGAAACCGACCGCAAATCGAACAAGCCACTCATCGCCCAGCTCTTCAAACTCTACAACGAACGCCTACACCGTGCCAACGCCATGGATTTCGACGACATCCTCTACTTCACGAACATCCTGCTGCGCGACAACCCTGATGTGCTCTACAAATACCAAAACCACTTCAAGTTCATCCTCGTCGATGAGTACCAGGATACCAATTACGCCCAGTACCTCATCGTGAAACGCATAGCGGCACTGTTCGAAAACATTTGTGTGGTAGGCGACGACGCACAAAGCATCTACGCCTTCCGTGGCGCCAACATCCAAAACATCCTCAACTTCAAGAACGATTATCCCGACTATAAGCTGATTAGGTTGGAACAAAACTACCGTTCCACCCAGAACATCGTCAACGCCTCGAACGCCGTCATCGCCCACAACAAGGACCAAATCAAGAAGAAGGTGTGGAGCGACAAGGAAAAAGGCGAGCTTATCGGCCTCATCCATGCCAACAGCGACACCGAGGAAGGCACCATGGTGGCCAACAGCATATTCCAATACAAGATGACGCGCCACCTGCCCAACAAGAGCTTCGCCATCCTCTACCGCACCAACGCCCAATCACGTTCGATGGAAGAGGCGCTTCGCAAGCAGAACATACCTTATAAAATATATGGCGGCCTCTCGTTCTACGACCGCAAGGAAATCAAGGACCTGTTGGCCTATTTCCGCGTCGTCATCAACCCCGAAGACGAACAGGCTTTGCTGCGCATCATCAACTACCCTGCCCGCGGCATTGGCAAGACCAGCATCGAACGCATGATGGTCACAGCCAACGAGCAACGCACAAGCATCTGGAAATGCATGGAGAACAATGTGTTTCCACAAGACTTCAACATGGGCACCGTCAACAAGTTCCGCGACTTCATGGTGATGATTAAAAGCTTCCAGACCTTGCAGGCCAAGATGAACGCCTTTGAGCTGGCCAAGCACATCACCAACACCATCGGGCTCATCAAGCTCCTCAAGGAAGACGACAGTCCTGAAGGCGTCTCGAGAGTTGAAAACGTGGAGGAATTACTCAACGCCATCATGGAATTCAGCGACCGTCAGGTAGACGAGACCACTGGCGAGACTGCCCGCGTCGACCTGGTGCAGTTCATGGAAGACGTGGCCCTACTCACCGACAGCGAAATGAAGAAAGACGACCCAGACGAGGACTACGTCAGCCTGATGACCATCCACAGCGCCAAAGGCCTGGAGTTCCCCTATGTCTACGTAGTAGGCATGGAAGAGAACCTCTTCCCCGGCATCCTCAGCCTCAGCACGCGCGAGGAGCTGGAAGAGGAACGTCGTCTGTTCTACGTGGCCATCACCCGTGCCATGACCAAACTAACCTTGAGTTATGCCGAACAACGCTACCGTTACGGCAACCTCACCCTCAGCGAACGTTCGCGCTTCGTCGACGAGATCGACGCCAGCCTCATCGAGCAGACACAAAAGGCCTCGTTCAGAGGCACTTCACCTGTAGGTGGACGCACTTTCGGCCGGTTCAGTGAGCATGGCTTCCGCAACCTGCCGAACACGCCAACGGCGAAACCTAGCTCCAGCCAACCTGCCGCCATTCAGCCTGCCGCGCCCCAAAACCTCGAGCCTTCCAACCCCGACCTCCTTCAGGAAGGCATGCGCGTGATGCACGCCAAATTTGGCGCAGGCACCATCCTCAGCATCGAAGGCGCAGGAGCCAACAAGAAAGCTTCTGTTCATTTCGACACAGCAGGCGTGAAGATGCTCATGCTGAAGTTTGCTCGTTTAGCTATAATCAAATAAAATTCCCTATCTTTGCATCCAAATTGAATCACGATGAACAAAGCAGGATTGACCTACAATACAGAAAAAGAGCAGATTGTTATCTCGGAATACGGACGTTGTGTGCAAGAGATGATCAAGAAACTGCCTGAGATTGAAGACCGTGAACAACGCACCGAAGCCGCCAAATACATCATCAGCGTAATGGTGCAGATGAACCCAAGCATCAAGCAGTCGAGCGACTACGAACACAAGCTTTGGGACCACCTCTACATGATTTCGGGCTACAACCTTGACCTAGACAGCCCTTACGCTCCTCCTGTCCCAATGGAGAAGCAAAGAAAACCACAACATATTGGTTATCAAAATAATGATATAAAATATGGTCACTACGGCCAATACCTCATCAAGATGATCGAGGCCGCCTCGCAAGAAGAAAACGATGAAATCCGCGAAGCGCTCGCCTACTCTCTGGCCGGACAGATGAAGCGTAACTACCTGGAATGGAACAAGAGCGTCGTCAACGACCAAGTCATCCTCGATGATCTTAAGAATATCAGCGGTGGACGCCTTGTCATCTCCGACGAATCAAAGCTGAACGGCAATTCTGACCTCGGGAAAGTCCAACCTCAAGCCAAGCAACAGCAGCAATGCAAGAAGAAAAAGAAAAAAGTGCCAAATCTGAAGGCCAATATGAATAACCCGAATAACCCGGCGTACAAGAAACGCATGCAAGAACTTGGAAAACTATAATTTGACACGAGACTACGAGACTACGGGACTGCGAGACAATCCAACCCCGAAGTCTCGAAGTCCCGAAGTCCCGAAGTCAATAACACTATGGCATCACTAAAGATCAAAGGCGGCGGCAAGCTGCAAGGCGAAATCATCCCTCAAGGCGCGAAGAACGAGGCCATGCAGATTCTCTGTGCCTGTCTGCTCACCGAAGAGAAAGTCACCATCCACAACCTGCCCGACATCCTGGACATCAACAACCTCATTGCCCTCTTGGAAGGCATGGGCGTCAGCATAGAGCGTCCCACGCGCCACGAAATCATCCTGCAGGCCAAGGCGCTCAACTTCGACTACTTCAACGGGACGGACTACCAAAGCACCGCATCCAAGCTACGCGGAAGCGTGATGATGACTGGTCCGATGCTGGCCCGTTTCGGCAAAGCCTACATGCCCAAACCCGGAGGCGACAAAATTGGTCGCCGCAGGCTCGACACCCACGTCATCGGTTTGCAGAAACTTGGTGCCATTTTTGATTTCAACAACTATAAAGTTGGAGTGCAACAAGGTGGCTTGAAAGGCTGCTACATGCTCCTTGACGAGGCCTCCGTCACAGGTACTGCCAACATCGTCATGGCCGCCGTGATGGCCCAAGGCACCACCACCATCTTCAATGCCGCTTGCGAGCCCTATCTCGTGCAACTCTGCACCATGCTCAACAACATGGGTGCCGACATCAAAGGCGTCGGATCCAACCTATTGACCATCAACGGTGTCAGCCGTTTGCATGGTACCGAGCACACCTTGCTCTCCGACATGATCGAAGTAGGTTCCTTCATCGGCATGGCCGCCATGACGGGAAGCGAAATCACCATCAAGAACGCGGGCATCGCCCAATTGGGCATCATCCCCGACGTTTTCCGCAAGCTCGGCATCCAGATGGAATACCGCGGCGACGACATCTTCATCCCTGCGCAAGACCATTACGAGGTGCAGACCTTCATGGACGGCAGCATCCTCACCGTGGCCGATGCCCCTTGGCCTGGTTTCACGCCCGACTTGATCAGTATCGTTTTGGTGGTGGCCACCCAAGCCAAAGGCACCGTTCTCATCCACCAAAAGATGTTTGAGAGTCGTCTGTTCTTCGTCGACAAGCTCATCGACATGGGCGCGCAGATTATCCTATGCGACCCGCACCGTGCCAATGTCATCGGCCTCGACCGTAGCCATGCCCTGCGTGGCATCCGCATGGCCTCGCCCGACATCCGCGCCGGCGTTGCCCTGCTCATTGCTGCCTTATCTGCCCAAGGCGACAGCATCATCGACAACAGCGACCAAATCGAACGCGGTTACCAATACATCGACAAACGCGTGAACGCCCTCAGCCTCAACGGGCCACTTATCGAACGCCTCTAAACCCTACCCTTCCCTATTCTGCCATTTTGTCAAAACCCTCGTTTTGGCAAAAGATTTGATGTGTCCTAGCGCAAAATGGATAATAATAGCAAAACACACATATCATGACCGAAAACGAAAACGTTAACAATCAAGACGATGCTTTGAAAGACACCGTCAATCCCGACATGGAAAACAGCCAAAAACCCATTGACGAACAGCCCAAACAAGAGGAAGCCAAAGAGGCTACGAATGACAATGTTTCGGACAAAAAGTCAAAGCGGTTCAAGATTCGTCATGCCCAGGAGAAGGCCTTGGAAGAAGAAAAGGCAAAATATGCCGAGCTGAACGACAAGTATTTGCGTCTGTTCTCGGAGTTCGACAACTACCGCAAACGCACCGCCAAGGAAAAGCTGGACCTGACGGTCACGGCATCGGAGAATGTCATCAAGGACATCCTACCCGTGTTTGACGACTTCGAGCGTGCATTGCAAAACATGGAAAAGAATGGCAACGAGGCCGATTTGCAAGGCGTCACCTTAATCTTCAACAAGCTTAAAGACACCTTGAAAAAGAAAGGCTTGGAAGAGATCGAGGCGATGGATGCCGAATTCAACACCGATGAGCACGAGGCACTTACGATGATTCCTGCCCCCGAGGAAGATAAGAAAGGCAAAGTCCTTGACGTCATCCAGAAGGGCTATAAGCTGAATGGCAAGGTGATACGCTTTGCGCGAGTCGTGGTTGGTAATTAACACTACGAAGCACTAGACCTAGCCCAAAACATCATTGCGGGCTTGACCCGCAATCTCCAGTGCTACAAAGACTACCTTCGAGCGCAGGAGATGGCGGATGTTCCTCCGCCATGAGGGTTAAAGCGTTAGGATAGTATTCTTCGGTCTAAGGAATAGCAGATTAGAAAGGACAATAGATAATGGCAGAAAAAAGAGATTACTACGAGGTGCTAGGAGTCAACAAAAACTCCACACCTGATGAGATAAAGAGCGCCTACCGTAAGGCCGCCTTGAAATGGCACCCCGACAAGTGGGTGAACGGCACCGACGCCGAGAAGAAGACCGCCGAGGAGAACTTCAAAGAAGCCTCGGAGGCCTATTCCGTTTTAAGCGACGAGAACAAGAAGGCGCGTTACGACCGTTACGGCTTCGCTGGCATGGACGGCGGCTCGACCAGCGGTGGCAGTGGCTTCAGCGGCTTCGGTGACTTCGACCTGAATGACATCCTGAACAGCGTGTTTGGCCGAGGTTTCGACTTTGGCGGCGGCTTCAGCAGTTTCGGTGGCTTCGGAGGCGGTAGCAGCCGTGGCGGCACCGTCAAGCAGCGCGGCTCCAACATCCGCGTGAAAGTGAAGCTGAACCTGCAGGAGATCGCCCATGGCGTGAAAAAGAAAATCAAGGTCAGCAAATACGTCGCCTGCACGCATTGCCACGGCAGCGGTTCGGAAGACGGCTCCACTGAGACCTGCCCTACCTGCCATGGTCGCGGTCAAGTGGTGCAAACCGTCAACAGTTTCTTCGGACAGATGCAGACCGCTTCGGTGTGTCCCACCTGTAACGGCACAGGAACTGTCATTAAGAAGAAATGTACCCACTGCGGCGGTGAAGGCATCATGAAAGGTGACGAGATCATCGACATCGACATCCCTGCCGGCGTGGGCGAAGGCATGCAACTCACCGTGCGTGGCAAAGGCAATGCTGGTCCGCACAACGGCGTGAACGGCGACTTGCTCGTCCTCATCGAAGAAGAGCCTCATCCCGACTTCGAGCGCGATGAGAGCACGCTGATCTACAACCTGTTCATCACCATCCCCGAGGCCATCATGGGTACCCAGGCCGAAGTGCCCACCGTTGATGGCAAAGTGCGCGTGAAGATTGCCCCTGGCACGCAGAGTGGCAAGGTACTGAGGCTGAGAGGCAAAGGTTTGCCTATCCTCAACGGCTACGGTAGCGGCGACATGCTCGTCAACGTCAACGTGTGGGTGCCGAAGAAAGTCAGCAAGAAAGAGGAAGAGCTCTTACAGCAACTCGCCCAATCGGACAACTTCAAGCCCAACCCCACCGCCGAGGAGAAGAGCTTTTTCAGTAAAATAAAGGACTACTTTAACTAAGGCTATTGGCTGCAGGCCTCTGGCAATGGGCGGTTAGCTATTAGCCATTAGCTGTTAGCCATAGAGCTACCAAAGCTAACGGCTAAATGCTAATTGCTAACAGCCAAGCAAGCCAGAAGCCAAAGGCCAAAAGCCAGAAGCAACAAGAAATGACTAAAATATCCGTCAACGAGGTCACCAAGAAATACGCCGACCACACCGCCTTAGACCGTATGTGCATTGACATCCAAGAGCAGTGCATATACGGCCTTTTGGGTCCAAATGGTGCGGGTAAGACCACCCTCATCCGTATCCTCAACCAAATCACGGCTCCTGATTCTGGAGAGGTGCTCATCAACGGCGAGAAACTGAGCCAAAACCACATCGCCCGCATCGGCTACCTGCCCGAGGAACGTGGTTTATACAAGAAGATGAAAGTAGGCGAACAAGCCATCTACTTGGCTGAGCTGAAAGGCATCAAGAAAGCTGAGGCCAAGAAAAGGCTGATGGACTGGTTCGAGAAGTTCGAAATCGCCAGCTGGTGGGACAAGAAGGTGGAAGAGCTCTCCAAGGGCATGCAGCAGAAGGTGCAGTTCATCACCACCGTCATCCACGAGCCTGACATCCTCATCTTCGACGAGCCATTCAGCGGTTTCGACCCCATCAACGCCAACCTGCTAAAAGAAGCCATCCTCGATTTGCGAGAAAAAGGTGCCACCATACTACTTTCCACCCACAACATGGCCTCGGTTGAGGAGCTCTGCGACAGCATCACCTTAATCAACAGAGGCAAGAGCATATTGCAAGGCAAGGTGAGCGATATCAAGCGGCAGCACGACACCCACCAACGCGAGATCGTGGTGCGCTGCTCCGACACCCTCAAGGTGATGAACATCGCCGACACCTATAATAATATAAAGGTGGAATCCACTGACCTTCCTGACGAGACCAAGCTGACCTTGTTCAGCGAATCGCCCAACGAACTGCTCAACCAACTCCTGCAGGTCGGACAACTCGTCTCCTTCAAAGAGGTGCTGCCCTCCATGAACGACATCTTTATCCACGAAGTGCAATCCCAAAACCAAGCCTCATGAACAAGATCGGACTCATCATCAAGCGCGAATACATGACGCGCGTGCGCAAGCGCAGCTTCCTCATCCTGACCTTCCTGGGGCCCATCCTAATGGCCGCCATCTACATCATCCCCATCATGCTCGCCCTCAACTCGAGCAACGAGAACATGCGCATCGCGGTTGTCGACGAAAGCCATTGGTTTGAGGACCGTTTCACTGGCACCAAGGAACACACCTTTGTCAACATGCCCAACCAACCCATCGACTCGGTCAAGGAACTGGTGAAAAGCGGCATATTCGACATGGCCGTATATGTGCCGCCCACACAACTCAACATCCCGTCGAACGCCGTCGTCTACAGCATTCGCCAAGTGCCAATGGAAGTAGAAAACTACATCAGCAACGTGATGAAGAAAGAAATCGAAGACCAAAAGCTGATGGCCAAAGGTGTCGATCCAGAGATCGTCAGCGCTGTGAAGACCGATGTCAACCTGCAGATCATGCGAATGGACGACAAAGGCAACGAAAAGGAGACCTTCACCAAAGTGCAGTTTGCCCTCGGCATAGGATTGTCAATGCTGGTATACATGTTCATCATCTTCTTTGGTGGACAGGTGATGCAAGGCGTGTCGGAAGAAAAGACCAACCGCATCATCGAAGTCATCATCAGCTCGGTGAAGCCCTTCCAACTCATGATGGGCAAAATCATCGGCGTGTCGCTAGTAGCCCTCACCCAATTTGTGCTATGGATATTGCTCACTGGAGCGCTCTATCTCGGTTTCTCGGCTTTCATGGGTCTCAGCAGCCCCGAAATCCTGTCGTCGGGCACCGTGATGAGTCAACAGATCAGCTCTAACGACATCATGAACAACGAAGCCGTGCAAAACATCATCCAAATCGCCCATTCCATCGACTTCGGAACCATCATCAGGTGTTTCCTCATCTTCTTTATATTGGGCTACCTGCTGTATGCCACGCTTTATGCTGCCATCGGCTCGCTGGTCGACAACAACACCGATTCGCAGCAATTCACATTGCCTGTCACCGTACCCTTGATCGTCGCCATCATATCATCTTTCTACATCGTCAACAACCCCGACAGTTCTTTATCGGTATGGCTCTCGATGATTCCGTTCACCTCCCCCATCTCGATGATGGTCAGGATCCCGTTTGGCGTGCCCATCTGGCAAATTGTCCTTTCGGTCGTCATCTTGGCAGGCACCTTTGTCGCCATGACCTGGTTTGCAGCGAAAATTTACCGCACAGGCATCTTGATGTATGGAAAAAAACTTTCATACAAGGAAATTTTCAAGTGGTTGAAATATAAATAGAAATATTTCGTATTTTTGCAGGCTCGTAATGGAGTAAAATGTACCTTTTTGAAATTTAACAAATTAAAAGTCAAATAATTAAATCAGTTTTACAATGCAAAACAAAGGAGCAATTAGGGCGATAGCCATCATCTTTGCGCTCATTTTCCTGTACCAGCTTTCTTTCACTGTGGTGACTAAGATTGTGGAACGCAGAGCCGAGAAGAATGCCATCGAGCAAGTCTTCCCCAAAGATGCCAACGGACAAGACATCGCCGTTTCAGAGTCCATCCAGGACGCCATTGCCGAGACCATGCAGAAGAGAAGCATGGATGAGTCGCAGGCGAAGAACTACCTCAAGGAAAAGCTTGAAAACAGCTATCTGGACTCGATGAACACCGTCAACGTGTACAATCTGGGATTCAAGAAGTACACCTATCGTGACGCAAAAGAAAAAGAAATCAACTTGGGTTTGGACTTGAAGGGCGGTATGAACGTCACCTTGGAAGTCTCGGTCAAGGACATTGTGAAGGCCTTGTCGCACGACTCCCAAGACCCTGTTTTCCTTCAAGCCATGGAACTGGCCTCGAAGCGCCAACAAGAGAGCAAGGGCGATTTCGTCACCCTGTTTGGCGAGGCATTTAAGGAGACTGACCCCAACGCCAAACTCGTCTCCATCTTCCTCTTGGAATTCAAGGACAAAAAAGATATCAACATCAATTCAAGCAACGACGACGTGCTGAAGGTTTTGAAGGAAGAAAGCGATGCTGCCATCGACCGTTCCTATCAGATCCTCGGAACCCGTATCGACCGTTTCGGCGTAGCTCAGCCCAACATCCAAAAACTGGAAAATTCGGGCCGTATCCTCGTCGAGCTGCCTGGTATCAAGGATCCGGAGCGTGTGCGTAAGCTCCTCCAAGGAACCGCTCAACTCGAATTCTGGGAGACCTATAACTTCTCCGAGATTCAACAGGCTTTCATTGATGCCGACGCCAGACTGGCTGCCAACAGAAAGAATAAGAGCAATGTTGAAGAGACGCCTACCGTGAGCACCGACACCATCGCTACCGAAGAAGTTGCTACCGTTGCCGAAGAAGGCGAAAGCGTGGAAACTGCCGAGAATGACTCCACCGATGTTGCTCTCCTCGACCAGTTGAACGAAAGCCAAACCGAAGAAGAGCAAGCGATCGAAGAAGAGGTGGATGCCAACCATCCCCTGTTCTCCAAGCTGCAGCCCGTCAACGGCGCCTCTGCACGCGTGGGTATCGCCATGGTGAAGGACACTGCCGCCATCAACCAGATGCTGGCAGAAACCAAGAGCCTGTTCCCCCGTCAACTGAAGCTCGCTTGGACTGTGAAGCCTGAAAGCATCACTGGCGAAGACGGTGAGAGCATCGAAGTGCTTGACCTCGTCGCACTTAAGATGTCTCGCGATAACAACTGCGCTCTTGGCGGTGAAGTCATCACTGACGCTCGTCAGGACTACGGTCAAGGCAACCAAGTGGAGGTCACCATCCAAATGAACCCTGAAGGTGCCAACAAGTGGAAGAACCTCACCCGTGACAATGTGGGCAAGCAGATTGCTATCGTCCTCGATGACCTCGTCTACAGCTACCCTGTCGTCAATGGTGAAATCCCGAACGGCCGTTCGTCCATCAGTGGTGGCGGCATGACCATCGAAGAGGCTCAAGACTTGGCCAACATCCTGAAGGCCGGTAAGTTGCCTGCTCCCGCCAGAATCTTGGAAGAGCAAGTCGTTGGTCCTACCCTCGGTAAAGAATCCGTGCAGAAAGGTATGTGGTCAATGGTGTTCGCCTTCATCCTCGTACTGATTTACATGATGTTCTTCTACAAGAAGGCTGGTCTCGTCGCCGACGTCGCCCTGTTGGTCAACGTGTTCTTCTTGTTTGGCGTGCTGGCCTGCCTCGGCTCGGTGCTGACCCTGCCTGGTATCGCTGGTATCGTGTTGACCTTAGGTATGGCTGTTGACTCGAACGTGATTATCTTCGAGCGTATCAAGGAAGAAATCAAGGCTGGCAAGGGCATCAAGCTCGCCATCCAAGACGGTTACAAGAACGCTTACTCCGCCATTATCGACGGTAACGTCACCACCTTGATTACTGGTATCATCTTGATCATTTTGGGTACGGGTCCTGTCCACAGCTTCGCCGTCACCCTTTGCATCGGTATCCTCACCTCCTTGGCCACGTCCATCTTCATCACCCGTTTGATTTTCGAACGCATGCTGGCCAAAG
>CADBGN010000054.1 GCA_902794155.1 uncultured Bacteroidia bacterium | reverse complement strand
CAACGTCATCGAGGTCATCGACAGCGCCTGCGACGAATGTCCCATTGACGGCATCTATGTCACGCCAGCCTGCCGTGGCTGCATGGTGCATAGTTGTAAGGAAGTGTGCCCCAAGGACGCCATCACCATCGTGAACCACCGCGCCACCGTCGACAAGGACAAGTGCATCGAGTGCGGCAAATGCACCCAGGCTTGCCCCTACTCCGCCATCATCCTGCAACACCGCCCTTGTATGGTGAGTTGTAAGGTGAAGGCCATCTCCATCGACGAGAACAAGAAGGCCAAAATCGACAACGAGAAGTGCATCTCTTGCGGTGCCTGCGTCTATAAATGCCCCTTCGGTGCCATTTCCGACAAGTCGCTCATCCTCGATATCATCGACATCCTGAAGAAATCGGAGAACAACACCAAATATAAGGTGTATGCCGTCATTGCGCCGGCCATCGTCAGCCAATGCCGATTCGGGCGTGTAACGCAAGTCGTTACGGCCATCAAGAAGTTGGGGTTCCATCATGTTGTGGAAGCCGCTCTTGGTGCCGACATTACCCTCTATCGTGAGGCCCAGGAATGGAATGAGAAGAAACTGATGACCACTTCTTGTTGTCCTTCGTTTGTAAGCTTCGTGGAGAAAAACTTCCCCGAACTGAAGCAATACATCTCTTCCTCGGTGTCGCCAATGGTGGAAACCGCCCGCCTCATCAAGAAATCTGACCCGACGGCCAAGGTCGTCTTCATCGGCCCCTGCACTTCGAAAAAGTTAGAATACAGGCTTGAAAAGACAGGTGGAGCCATCGATAGTGTCATGTCGTTTGAGGAATTGCAAGCCTTCGTTGATGCTCGTGGCATCGACACCACGCAGATGGAAGACTCCGAGCTGAACAACGCTTCCTACTATGGCCGTATCTTCGCCAAGTCGGGCGGTATCGCCAAAGGCATTGCTGACGTGGCCAAGGAAATGGGCGTGGAAGGCGTGAAGCCCATCGCCATGAACGGCATCGCCGAGTGCAAGGCCGCTTTGACCAAATTGAAATTCAACAAAGCCACCGAAAACTTCTTCGAAGGCATGGCCTGCGACGGCGGCTGCTTGAACGGTCCGGTGTGCATCACCCACAGCCCGCGCAACGTCGTTGATGTGGATAAATACGGCAACGAGGCCAAAGAGAAGACCATCTTCAATACCGTAAAACTAATGACGGAGTTTTAATGAGATTCCGTTTTTGAATCATTGTTCGAGGGTACGTCAATTCTGGTGTACCCTCGATTTGTTTTTGGGAACGAAAAGCACAAGCGAGGCAATATAATTTGATTATTTAGGCAATGACAGATAAAGTATTACAACCTTGCAAAAAATCTAAACTACCGTGAAAACATGGTAATTTTGCATAAATTTGCAGCGAATATAACAGAAATGACAAATGGGGCAATGGCAAAAGACACAGATTCAGCGCGATAACGGCATGATGGCTGAGGCACAAGCTCCTGCCATTATTTCCGCAAGTCGTAGCACGGACATCCCCGCTTTCTATGCCGACTGGTTCTTCCATCGGCTGAAGGTGGGCTATTCTGCTTGGACCAATCCCTTCAATGGCGTGAAGAGTTTCATTTCGTATGAGAAATGCCGTTTCATCGTATTTTGGTCGAAGAACCCGGAGCCGTTGCTTGGTCATTTGGACGAACTGAAGGAAAGGAACATCGGATGCTATATCCAATACACGCTGAACGACTATGAGAAAGAAGGTCTGGAAAAGGGCGTCCCGCCTTTGCAGAAAAGAATAAACACTTTCAAAAGGTTGGTGGACAAATTGGGCCAAGGCCGTGTGATTTGGCGTTTTGACCCGCTGATTCTGACCGACCAAATCGGTTTGGACGACTTGTTGGGAAAAGTAGAAAACATCGGCGACCAACTGAAGGGTTACACGGAAAAACTCGTTTTCAGCTATGCCGATATTGCTACATACAAGAAGGTGAAGACCAATCTCGAAAAGAACAATATCAATTATTCGGAATGGTTGCCGGAGCAGATGGTGGAATTTGCCAAACGGTTGGTCGAATTGAACAAAGCAAAAGGTTGGAACTATGCTTTGGCCACCTGTGGCGAGGCGGCTCATCTTGACGGCGTGGAGCACAACCGCTGCGTTGATGATGACTTGATGATTCGTTTTGCCCAACATGACAAGGCTTTGATGGACTTTCTCGGCGTGGAGATTACCGAAGGCGACCTTTTCGACCCCAAACCGACCATCATCAAGCACCGCGACAACCGCGACAAAGGCCAGCGGGAGTTCTGCGGCTGCATGGTGAGCAAGGACATCGGCGAGTACAACACCTGCCCGCATCTGTGCGAGTATTGTTATGCGAATGCGAGCAAGGAAAAAGCGCAGGAGAACTATAACAAACACGAAATGAATCCTTTGGGAGAAACGATAGCGGGAAAATAATCTATATTTGCACATCAAAAACAGGGCACATGAACCAACCAGCGACATACAACAAGGCAGTAGAGACTATCAAGACAGCCATTTTGCAAGGACAATACGAAGCAGCCAAAGGCGTGAACCGTATACAATTAGCGGTTTATTTTGGCATCGGAAAATACATCTCGCTCAACACGCGGAAAGGCGTTTGGGGAACAGGCTCATTGAAAGCCATTAGCCAGCAACTTCGGAAAGAATTGCCTGGGTTGCGTGGTTTTGCCCCATCAAGCATGAAAAACATGCGACAATTTTATGAGGAATGGGCGATGCTGGATGCCAATTCGCCAATTGCAATTGGCGAATTACAACAGGCTAATAATCAGACGGATAATAAATCGCCAATTGAGATTGGCGATTTGGAAAGATCTAATTCGTCGGTTACGACCGACGAATTACAAGTAGTTGATAACAAGATTGATATTTATCATTCCTTGTACATTCCCGATGCGATGGCCTTCCCTGCAGAAGATTTTTTCAAGGTGCCTTTTACCCATCACTCGCGCATTTTGGCTGGTGCTAAAACATTGGAGGCTCGTTACTACTACATTCACCGCACGGCAGAAGAGAATTTGTCGGTGGAGGCATTACAATCTCTACTCAAAGAGAATGCCTACGAGCGCAGAAATACAATGCCGAGCAACTTTACAAACACACTTCCTGATGCGAAACTTGCCCGCAAAGCGGTGATGATGTTCAAGGACGAGTATTTGCTGGATTTCATCAATGTGGAGCAGATTGGCGAGCGCGAATCCATCGATGTGGATGAGCGCGAGGTGGAACAGCAGATTGTCCAAAATGTCAAGAATTTCATTATGACTTTCGGAAACGACTTTGCTTTCATCGGGAACCAATACCATTTGGAGGTGTATGGTGTGGAGCATTTTCCCGACCTGTTGTTTTTCAACCGCGAACTGAACGCCTTGGTGGTAGTGGAACTGAAGACGGGCGACTTCAAGTCATCTTACCTTGGACAATTGATGTCGTATCTTTCCATCTTGGATGCCAAAGTGAAGAAGCCGCACGAAAACCCTTCCATTGGCATCGTGTTGTGCAAATCGGCCAAGCGTGATTATGTGGAGTTTGTCATTCGTGACTACAACAAGCCTATGGGCGTAGCGACCTACAAAACCACAGCCGAAATGCCAGAGGAGCTGCGGAAAGCCTTGCCGGACATTGAGGAATTGAAGAAACTGCTGTAATAGAGGAGCTACTATGATGATAGAACAAAACACCAACTATGCCTACAAGCTGAAATATATGGACAATCCTACTTTCGACAAAGTGAGGGAGTTGTCCACCAAATTCTACCGCGAGCTGCCGCAAGCCTTGCAGGATGAACTCTTTGAGGCCTTGAACCGAGGCATTGACATTTTGGATTCCGAGCCACAAATGACCGCCTACTTGTTCGCTTTCGGCAAGATGCACAAGGCAAAACTCAATTATGCTTTTGAGCATCTGCCAGAGACATTCTTCGAGATACCTGAAATAAACATAATCGATTACGGTTGTGGGCAAGCCGTGGCGACAATGTGTTATGCGGATTTCCTTCGGAGACAGGGATATAAACAAAAGATTAGGCGTGTTACACTGATTGAGCCTTCGGAAGCGGCATTGAAGCGTGCCGCCTTGCATATTTCGGTTTTCTTCCCTGATGCTGAAATAGTGACTATCAACAAAGGATTTGATGATTTGGAAACCAAAGACATAGTTTGTGATGAAGATGTGCCGACTTTGCATCTGCTCTCCAATGTGCTGGATATGGAGTGTTTTAGTCTAGCAGCTTTCATGCGTTTGTTAAACAAAACGATAGGGCCTTCCAATATGTTCGTTTGTGTTGGACCATACTTTGGCGAAGAAAGTGACAGAAGTAAACGAATGGACTGGTTTAATGAGAATCTAATGGATGATGGTTATTTTGTGGATGATTTGGATGCCGGTAAGTTTGATGCAAACAACAGTTGGACATGTATGGTGAGATGCTTTGGCGTTGGCGATTTAGATTACTCTATTTCGGATGAGAATTTATCAACAGAGGTAACTGATGAAGATATTGAGAATGGAATTATGGCGATGTTATTAAGAGGTGAATATTGTGTTGACCAAACATATACGATTAATAAGGGAATAAAAGTAATTATTATTAATAAGGGAATAAAAGTAATTGGCAATTCAGCTTTCTGTGACTGCAATAACCTAAAATCCATTGTCAAATCCATTGTCATCCCCAAAAGTGTGAAAAGCATTGGGGAAGGGGCTTTTTGTCGCTGCTGGTCACTTCAATCCATAATCATTCCCAATAGTGTGAAAAGCATTGGGGATTATGCTTTTTCATCTTGTACGTCCTTGCAATCCATTGTCATTCCAAGCAGCGTGAAAAGCATTGGGGAAGAAGCTTTTTCAGGATGCAAATCCCTGCAATCCATAGTCATCCCAAATAGTGTGAAAAGCATTGGGGAAAAAGCTTTTTCGGGATGCGAATCCCTGCAATCCATAGTCATCCCAAACAGCGTGAAAAGCATTGGGGAGGAAGCTTTCGAGGGTTGTCTAAAACTGACGAGCATTATTGTCGAACCTTATAATGAAACATATGATTCTCGCAGTAATTGCAACGCCATCATTGAAAAGAAGACAAATAAGCTTGTAGCTGGATGCTCAGCCACAATAATTCCAAACAGTGTGAAAAGCATTGGGGATTATGCTTTTTCATTTACGTCCTTGCAATCCATAGTCATCCCTAATAGTGTGAGAAACATTGGGGATGAAGCTTTTTATTGCTGTAAATCCCTTCAATCCATAGTCATCCCTAATAGTGTGAGAAGCATTGGGGATGAAGCTTTTTATTGCTGTAAATCCCTTCAATCCATAGTCATCCCTAATAGTGTGAAAAGCATTGGGGATTATGCTTTCCGTCATTGCGAATCTCTTCAATCCATAGTCATCCCTAATAGTGTAACAAGCATTGGGGAAAGAGCTTTCTATGATTGCGAATCTCTTCAATCCATAATTATATCAAATAGCATGACGACCATTGGGGAAGGGACTTTTTGTGGCTGCTGGTCACTACAATCCATAATCATCCCCAATAGTGTGAAAAACATTGGGAAAAATGCTTTTTATCAATGCACATCCCTGCAATCCATAATCATCTCTAATAATATAACATGCGTTGAGGAGTGTACTTTCCGTGAATGCTATTCCCTTCAATCCGTAGTTATTCCAAATAGTGTGACAAGCATTGGAGATGAAGCCTTTGGGTATTGTGATTCTCTCCAATCTATAGTTATTCCAAATAGTGTGACAAGCATTGGAGATCATGCCTTCACTTGGTGCAGGTCTCTTCAATCCATAATTATACCAAATAGTGTAACAATCATTGGGAAACATGCTTTCAATTGTTGCGAATCCCTCCAATCCATAGTAATCCCCAAAGGAAGAAAATCAAAGTTTAGAAAAATGCTTGATAAAGATTTGTGGGATAAACTAGTGGAGAAATAGAATGTAAAAACGATAATGTGAGACATTATTGAGACGAAAACGATGAACACATAAAAGGAAATTGAAAATTCACAGGCCCATGACCGAAGACTTACTAGATAAACTCCAAAGTTTAATTGATAAGGTATAAAAAACAGGTTTGAAATAGATGTATGTTGAAGAAAACGAACCCGTTATAAGTGAAGTAAAACAATTGAATGAAAAAAAATCAATACACACAAATAAAAAAATGACACTTGACAAATTATATGATGAATTATTGAAAATGGTCCCTTTGGAGAAATGTGGCAAGACCGATTTCCTAGAATACCTTCAAAAGAAACTTCATGATTATCGAAATCTGCTTGATAATGTAGATGAAGCACAACAATTGGTCGGGTGGAAACAGATTGTTAAGAATGTTGATGACCTTTTGGAAATAATAGTCCCATCAATTAAACATATCTTTGAAGGCCAACATGGAATTGCTTTCAAATTATTTAGCAAAAGGGTTATAGATTGTGGTTTCCTTTCATTACACATAAAAGAAAAACAGTCTTTCTATCGCATGAGGACTTTTGAAGATAAGAGAAAAGCAAATTATAAAGAACTATTTCATATTCCTTTCAGTAAAAGAGGCAAGGTTAGCACCCAAAGGTTTAGTGTGCCAGGTTTCCCCTGTTTGTATTTAAGTGAAAGCATATATGGCTGCTGGGAAGAAATGGGAAGACCTTCTTTTGATTCTTGTATGGTATCACGTATTGAAAACACAAGAGGTTTTTATGTCGTTGATTTGAGGATGCCACAAAAGAAGTATTGGATGCAGAAGAATCTCTTTCAAAGGCAGAATTATATATTCAATATGTTGTCAAAATTTCCATTGGTTCTTTCTTGCATGGTTAGGGTGAATGATGAACGGGCATCGTTTAAACCTGAATATATCATTCCTCAATTATTACTAGAAACTTATAATTGGATTGGACATAAAACTCCTAAGGATGGAAACTACATTTTCGGTATCCTATACACCTCAGTTCAGAAAAACAAAGATTTTGAGTTTCCAGATAGAGTGTTTGACAATTATGCCATTCCTGTAATTAGTCAAGAGGGTGAGTATTGTAAAACGTTATGTGAATTATTTCACATCACAGACCCCACTTGTGATGAGTATGAAAGACTAAAAGAGTCGTATGGACCATTTTGGCAGTATAATCCAGATGATGGCATTTCAAGAGAAGAATACAATTATGAAATATCTGCATTTGGTTGTATGGAAGAAAGACTAAAAGACGCCAATAGATTTCCATTAAAAATTATCAATTATTTGAATAAGAACGAAGATTAGCATAAGTCATCAATTCTTGTGGGGTTGTAATCCGCAAGAAAATGAACATCAGCATTTGTATTGCAAAAAAAGCCATAAATCAATAATGATGTCTTTATTTGCCGAAAAAATTGAACCATGATGAAAACGAGAAACACCGCTGGACTTCAGAATTTACAAATAGCAATAACAGGATAGAGCCACTAAAAAAAACCACCGATAGTGGCAGTTTTATTGTAAAATGCTTTATCAAAATGCAATTATTGTCTGATTTCTAACATATATTAAAATCACCTATAATCTTCAGTTTATCTTTATGGCTACGGATAACACAAACACCAAATCTCATACAATTTCCCGAACATCCATCCTAGTAGATCTCGACTTGCCTTTCGAGCCTGACATCCACAACGTCTTCTATGTGGAAAACGAGTATAATCCCGCAATAAATGAATTTATTCAGGAGCACTATGAGGATTTGCAGCAGCGGTTTCTTGCCAAGGATGTGACATTCTGTTATTTGCCGAAACTCAGCGGCCATGAGGTTCCTGAGGAAGTGCTGCGCTACATGTTCCCATATCTGCCCGAAGGCTCCACATGCGTAAATGCCGACTTCGACATGGAAGTGTTGAAAAGCCATATCATCTCTGGGACCATTGAAGGCCCGGCCTTGATACACTTCATCAAGATGCCATACGAGACAGGGGATTATCTTTTTACATATCGGGCGTTGGAAGTAGAATCGGAGATGCCGCTAATGAACCAGTTTGAGTGGTACATCGACCATATTACCCTTGCCTTGGGTGGTGGCAGGGTGTACTATTCAACCCTCAAACCGGAAAAAGACGAGGTTGCAGATTATGATTTCGACGATGATGAGGATGCATTGGCTTATAAAAGTGACCAAACCATAGCCGATGAGATTAGGGAAAGGATTAAGGAACTGCGCAAACGTGGAATACAACTTTACCTGATGGGGGATTTGGTGGAAGAGCAACCTACTCTCAGCCGTATGGTCATCGACAAAGACTATAGGATCTTCCTCACGGACTATCATAACGTGGAAATCATCATGTCGCCGCTCCCCAAGGCCGTCTTTATCCTTTTCCTGAAACATCCTGAAGGCATTCCCTTCAAGCAGCTTGGCAACTACTATTCCGAACTGCTTGATGTGTACAAGAGGATAACAAACAGAAATGTGGAGAAAAACATCCGTGATAGTATCCACGACATCACGGACCCCACCAAGAACTCCATCAACGAGAAGTGCGCCCGAATCAAGGAGGCTTTCGTGAAACATTTCGATAGCATCTATGCGCAAAACTACTATGTCACGGGAAAACGAGGCGAACCAAAGAAAATCACGCTTCCACGTGAATTGGTGGATTTGCAAGGCTTGTAAAAGTCAGAACTCGGCCTTGATTTGAAGTATTTTTGCGTCGAAAACAGAATTTTGTTCGCACTAAAACACATTCACATCAAACCATGAAAACAGACATGCAAATAATATGCATGGTGAAATGAGTATTAGGCTTCTTATTGATGAACAATTTCTTGATTTTAATATTACAAATGAGCCATGAAAAACACTTTACTTCTTGGATGGGCACTGCTGCTGCTCGTCGCGTGCGAAAACAAAGCCGTTGAACCGGTCAAGGGCGTTGATATTTACGCGACTTACTTGCCTGAAGATACCGTGGACAACAAAATGTATGTGGTGCTTTTAGGCATCGACAGTGCAAGAGCGGATTTTCTTCAGGAGCATCCCATTTTCGATATAATAATAGAACAAAGTAATCTTGACAATACCTATAGACAGATGGTAGGTGAAGAGGTCGACACATGTCGTGCAGATTGGGAGGCTTTATTCGCTGAAGGAGAAAAAAATTGGAGAGAATTACTCAGACTATGTGCAAAGAAGCAGTACAAAGAGGCATTGGATTATTATTCGGTCAACGAAACAAGCTTTATTACGGCAATTCTGCCCACTACTACTTTGCTTTTTTACTTTCATTATAGGGTGATTGGAACATGGCTGTTTGACTACAAACCTAGTGAAGAAGCTGAACTGGAAGTTGTCAAAATACTTGAATATGACCTGTTTAGAACAGAATCTATAATTGATTTTTGTAATGACAAAGGCGGTTACATACCTGAGCATTATGCTTTTCTCACAGATTATTTGGGAGCGATGTATGTTCAAACACGCCAAAAGGAAAAAGCACTTGAGATGGGAGAGAAATTTCGTGAAGCAATGCAATTATCCGGTTCCGGTTTTGAGGAAGATGAAATCAAATGGAATATGTATTATTACTATGACCGTCTATATACTGGCTTCGGAGAAAAGGACAAGGCGATAGAGAATCTGGAGAGTTACAAACAATTTCGAATAAGGCTTTGTGAGGATAACGGTGAGGATCCTGCTGAAGTAGCCGAAGAAATAGATTCCATCATCAACAAAGTGAGAAACCAATAATATGCTAAACGACTGTAAACTATAAGGTTTATGAAAACAATTCTGGTCATCTTAGCTGTCTACTGGGTTACCGTCGTCGTGTCAACCTACATCATCCGTCACTTTAACGTAAAGAAGCCATTGAATCAATTCTTTTCTTCTTTTCCCAATCAACAAAAGGAATCGAAATGGAAGCACCCGTTCATCGTGTTTCTTCTTCCCATCGTATTGCCGTTCCTTTTGCTTGGAGTTGGCATCGGAACATTGGTGGAGAAGCTGCGTGGCAAAACTTCCAAGCCTGAAAAAAAGCTAGATTTGGACTTTTTATCTGACTTGTTGAAAGACGAGCCTGAAAAGGATGCAGTATGCACCCTGGATCTTCAAGAAGACCTGCCTGATTCTGACCATAAAACAGCAGCCTTGGCATTGGGAACGGCATTGATGACAGAAGAATTCTCGGAAATTGAAAAGCTTTTGGACAAAGAAGTTTCTTTGGCGCTTTACGACGATAGAACCATTAGAGGTAAAGATGCCGTTGCTTCCTATTGGAGAAGTTTCTTGGCAAAAGAAAACGATAGGAACGAGGATGTTGAAATGCTCGTCGGATTCTGTATCCGATTTCATAGGGTCGCGTTAATGCTTAAACTCTATAATCAAGAGCCAATAGTGGTGTTTAGGATGGTTGACGGCAAGGTCGTGAACATGGTTTTGGCGCCTTTGTACTATTATGAGAAAGGAAATGCCATTGTCACCATGGAAGGATTGCCTTATACCGTTGATGCCATTGGAAGGAACACCATCCAGATAGCAGAGGCGCAACCCAATTTGCTGCCTTGTCTTTATTGTGGCAGGCCTTCCGAACAACTTAAGTGGCAAAGGGTTTGGTTTGAAGAAAACGATGTCGGCTACGAGGGATTGGCTTCGGTATGTCCGTGCTGCCATAAGATGGTGGAATATGTAGTACAGAAACCATTTGGCCCCAGTGAGTCTTACGGTCGTTACAAATGGGATTTGCCCGAGGAAGCTGATGAAGACACCTATTATGCACAAAAGGGGAAGCAATTCCACAAGTGGTTGCAAGCGAATTTGGAGACCTTCGACGAAGTTGATGGCATGACAACGGTTTTGGACATCTTGGATAAACTCCATCTTGTTTCAGGCGCTGAGATGGGTTTCCATTTTGCCACTGAGGAATTTGGTGGCCAAAGGGATTATTCGTATTTCTATGTGAGTTCTGCATCAGGGGAAAAGAAAGGATTGCCATACAGCTTTGAGCAGCAGATCATGGTGGAGCCGTCCGTCGAGGGGGTATGGCAGCTTTTTCTTCTCTTGTCATCCTATCATGTCATGCCTTTCTGGGGCGACGGCATTTACAATTACCAGAATTACATTTTCCAGATGTCTGACTTGCAAGCCATTGGACCCACTAAAAAGTTGGATTATTCTGATCTGAAAAGAGAGCATTTGCTATCGCCTTCCGTTACGATTAAGGAGTTGAAAGAAGATGTGCCCCAATCGGGAACTAATGCAAAATGGCTAGCTGTTATCGAGTGTAGCAAATGGAATATTTTGAAAGGCTTGGTCCGTGAAAAAGACATTGTTATCCTTGACGGAGCGCATAAGCTGCTTTCGTATAAAAAAGAAAAAGACGAGGTGCAGTCCGCATACTATGCCAAATATAGAATGTCTGGAACCATCAAGACGAGAAGATTGTTGGAAAAGCGATGGCGCAAATGAGAAAATCTGACTTTGCCATGGCCACGGAATATCATCTGCCAAAGTGCATTTATCAAAAAGTTATCAACATCTCTTGCGAGATGCGTGTATTCAGCATTAACTTTGCATGGCTACAAGGCAATTGAGTATAATTTTCATTATCAACACTATAAGAATTATGACAAGAATTGAAATTACGGAATCCAATTGGAAAGATTATTGTTCAATCGACACCGTTGCGTTTTCCATTGCGCAACCAGGAGCGATGGGAGAACCAGGCGGAGTTGAAATCATTGACGCACAGGGGCAGGTTTACCACACAAACTATTGCTGGGATGGGTTACCCTATGAATATCTTTTGGCAATATTGCCCGATTTGGGAGACTGCAAATTTGGCGTCATGGGTCATCAAGCTCCTGAAGGCTGGGCGGCAGTCTATTTGGGGATGGGTAATCACCTTACCATCAGAACAGACTACTACAGCCAGTTTGATGAAGAGGTGCGCAACAGACGCATAGAGAGACCAGGCGAATTGTATCAGCAATGGTCTGAAATAGTCCTAAAACTATTAGGAAAGAGCGACGAGAATTGACATTGTAACGAACTAAAAACTATTGGATATGTTAGGAGCAATTACAGGTGATACCATAGGTTCCCGATTTGAGTTTGCAGGAACCAAGAGAACCGACTTTGATTTGTTTGGCCCAGGATGCCGCTACACCGATGATTCGGTGATGACTATGGCAGTGGCGGAATGGCTGATGGACGACCCTACTCATTCCCATGAAGTGCTGGAAAAAAAGATGGTGAAGTTTGGCGAATTAGATCAAGGTGCTGGCTATGGCGGCATGTTCTCGGAGTGGTTGTTTTTCCCTGAAGCACTATCCAAAGACGGCATAAGAAAGCCGTATAACAGCTTCGGGAATGGGTCAGCCATGCGTGTAAGTTCCGTCGGGTGGATGTTTGAAACCATGGAAGAAACCGAAAGGGTGGCAGAAATTTCAGCCAGCATCACTCACAACCATCCTGAAGGTATCAAAGGGGCGCAAGCCACGGCTGCAGCAATTTTCATGGCACGAAACGGAGCCAGTAAGGATGATATAAGAAGATATATTGCAACAAAGTATAAATATAACCTCAACCGGACTTGTGACCATATCAGACCTCGCTATAGTTTTGAAGTAACCTGTCAGAAGTCAGTGCCGGAAGCTATCATTGCTTTTTTAGACAGCAATGACTATGAAAGCACGGTAAGACTAGCTGTCTCTCTTGGAGGAGATAGCGATACGCAAGCCTGTATTGCGGGCGGTATCGCTGAAGCTTTCTATGGTATGCCGGATGAAATCATCAAGGACATGGCCAACCACTTGCCGCCAGACTATAAAGCGAACATCATCCGTTTAGCGGAGGTGTCATCCTATCGATGCAAAAGGGAACAAATCAAAAGATGTTGGGGACAATGATAAAAAAGAAACCCATGAAAGTCCTACTTGTCTGCTTGGCCATCATAGTTGCTATTATAATGGTGAAAGCCATCTGGGTCGGCATCGCCACAAGGCACAACGGCGACTTTGAGAGCGAGAAGGCAGACATTATGGCGCGGCGGGACTTTCTGATAGAGAAGGTGATGACCAACCCACAAAAGCTCATCGATGAAATGCCCGCCATCGTCGGGCCTCAGTTCCAAGGGGAGTGGGCATTGTATTCTTGCTCCATGCTGTCGGCGGCGTTGGTGAATACCTCGTTGATATACGATGAGGATAGGGAAGCGAACATTGCCCGTATCGATAGCCTCATCCAGATGGTCATGTCGCCAGAACTACGGGCTTACGATCGCGAGCGATGGGGCGAAGACCCGCTGAAAACGTTGGATGGCAAAGAGAGCCATGTCTCTTATCTCAGCCATTTGGCTTGGATGATAGGCGGTTACAAACGTATCGGCGGAGGCGACAAATACGATGAACTTTATCATCGGCTATGCGAGACCATGAACCGTCGCATCCTTGATAGTCCAAACATGAATCTGCCGACTTATCCGGGCGAGTGCGTGTATGTGCCGGATATGCTGGTGGCCATTGTGGCTCTTTCGGTTTATTCTCATCAGTATGAAGGCAAGTATTACTCAACCGTTTACCAATGGCTTGCCGAGGCCAAACAGCATTGGCTTGACAAGGACACCGGGATGCTTGCGTCGTTCTTGCCAGACGATAGGGAAGGGATGTATGAGGAAGCACCCATCAAAGGCTCTTACTCGACTTTGAGTTTCTATTACTTGACTTTCGTTGACGAGGAGTTTGCTAAAGACCAGTATGAGAAGTTGAAGACGAATTTTTTGCAGAAGCGCCCTATTACAGGCTTCAAGGAATACCATGACAGAAGATGTTGGCTTGGGATGGACATCGATGCAGGTCCCATTGTGTGTAACCTTAGTCCAACGGGAACAGCCTTTGCCGTTGGTAGTGTGACCTTTTTTGAGGATTGGGCTTTAAGGAAGAAACTTCTGAAGACTGGAGAACTTGCGGGAACTACCTGGCGCAGTAGAGGCAAGAGCCATTATCTGCTTGCTGACGTGGCCCTGGTAGGTGAGGCTATTATGTTGGCTATGCGGACGGCAGTGGAATGGGGATAATAATCACCTCCAACAATCGTGTTTGCATCCTCTACTTTGCAAATTTTACAATATTTTGTCGATTACACTCGACATTTTTGTGTTTTTTAGGCGAAAACTTTCCATAAACACACAAAAAAGAATCATCATCAAGCCATTGTATAATGACAGTGGCAAAGGGGTAAGGCTCTATAATTATGGAGATGAACTTCCGAGCTATCCTTTTATTGCTGAGGAGTTGATCCGGCAAAGCAATGAATTGGCACGTTTTCATCCTCAGTCTGTTAATACGCTCCGTCTTAACACTATTCGGTGCAAAGATTCCGTTGAAGTAGTGTGGGCAATATTACGATACGGAAGGAATAATAACATAGTAGACAACGCTCATTTTGGTGGATTGTTCTCGGTTATTGACGATAATGGTGTCGCTATTGCAGCAGGTGATGTCCATCGACATCTTGCGAAATGGTTCGGAGTCTCGCAACCAAAGTTGGCGATTTGCGCTTTGTTGGCTGGGACCTGGCATTTACGGATAAAGGATGGATCCTTGTTGAAGCAAACACGTCTCCGGGGATTCTTTCTCCAATGGTTACGGGACAAGGTGTTCGCGAAGAGTTTAGGAGATTGAAACGAAGAATGTAATTTATTAGCGCAGTTTTTTATGATCTACGGCACCTTGGCCAATGGCGTAAGAATGCCATTAGTGGGACTGGGAACCTATAAGATTCCTATTGACAAGATTCCGGATGTACTGGAGAGTGCTTTGGCTTTCGGCTATCGTAAAATAGATACCGCTAGGTATTATGGTAATGAAGATGCCATAGGACGTTATTTGGCGCTTTCCGGAGTTCCCCGCGAGGAACTCTTCATTTCAACAAAAATGGATGTTGAGTTCCTGTACTATACATTGAGCTTTATGGGACATCGAAAAAAACTGCCAATCAGGAAGGAAAGTC
>CADBGN010000053.1 GCA_902794155.1 uncultured Bacteroidia bacterium | reverse complement strand
ATGCGACTCCCCCAGTGCTAACTGAGCCGGTAGACGGACTCGAACCGCCGACAGGCTGATTACAAATCAGCTACTCTACCAACTGAGTTATACCGGCATTATGTGAAAGAACTGTCGGCTTCTTTTCGCCGCCCTTTTCTCTCTGAAAAGGTGTGCAAAAATAGAAACTTTTCTCCAATTGACAATGCATTTTCTGATTTTTTTCGAAAAAAAATTCTTAGATACAATTTAATACTTTGATAATCAATTATATAAATAAACGCATTTTTTACAAAAAAGAAGCCCACCCATGGATTTTGGGCAGGCTTCCAAAGCTAAATGTGGCTTTTTTCGGGTTCCCCGAAAGGGTTCATTTGACGTTTTTACCCTTGTATTTCTCCAATTGTTTCTTTAATGCATCAATGGATGTGTCGATAGACTCCTCAAAAGTTTTGCTCTGTTTACTTGCAAAAAGGTCATCGCCTCGGAGCACCAGACGCACATCGGCAATCTTGTTCTCGGGGGAATCTGTGTTGTCGAGTTTCAACGAAACCTCAGCATTGATCACCTCGCTGTACTTTGAGCAAAGCTTTTCCACTTTTTGGGTAATGAAGTCTTCAAGTTTTTGATCAGCCTTGAAGTGAACTGAATTGATCATAACTTTCATAATAAACTCCTTTCTTTTGGTCATCCTTTCGGATGCGCTTGTTTATGGATTTTCTTAAGTTGTTCTATTGTGTTATGTGCATAAATTTGGGTTGTAGCCAATTCTTCATGACCAAGGAGCTTTTGGATGGCAACAAGGTTTGCTCCTTCGTCCAACAAGTGAGTCGCGAAAGTGTGACGCAACACATGCGGACTTTTTTGCCGTAGCGTGGTCACGCCTTCAAGCATGCGATGCACCTTATTATATACATAGTGAGGCGACATCTCCTCCCCTTTGTCGTTCAAGAGCAAACGGTCAGCCTTCACCGTGAAGGTGGCGTCGCGCAAAGTCTTGTATTGGTCTATCAACACTATCATCTCTCTAGATAACGGAACAAAGCGGTCTTTATTGCGCTTACCGTGGATTTTCACCTGCATGCCCATCTTGTCGACATCGCCATCCGTCAGTCCACGCAACTCAGCCTGACGCATCCCGGTCTGATACAGCAATTCAAAGAGCAAATGGTCGCGCACAGAGGAGAAATCAGCCTCATCGCCAAACGACACCTTATTAATATCCGTCTCCGTGACGAACTTGACCAACGCCTTGGGCTGCTTCAAAGCCTTGACACCGGTCATGGGCGACTTCTCCATTAAGTTTTCGCGAAGGCAGTATTTATAAAAGGTGCGAAGCGTGGACATCTTGCGGTTGATGCTCCGATTCTCAAGCCCCTCGCTCTTAAGGTGAACAATGAAAGACTTCACCTGGGTCGTCTTCACCTGGGTCAAATCCTCGATTTCGAATTCAGTTCTCATGAACTCGGCAAACTGGAGTATGTCGTGCTGATAGGCCTCAACCGTCAGCACCGAGAAGCGTTTCTCAGCTTGGATATACCCTATGAACTGGTCAATAAGCATATTAGCAACCATCTAGAATTGAAGTACATGTTTATGACACGAGACGCGGAACTATGGGACACGGGACAAATCCAATGACTCGTGTCTCGTAGTCTCGTGTCTCGCGTCCTATTAGGAGTCTAAATACGCTCATGTACTTAAAATAAAACTTCGCTGTAAAATTAGTAATAATTTACCAATTCACAGCGAAGTTTGCCTAAAAAAATTATTTTTCCTAAGCGGGCGCTTCCGTAACGCGTACGGAATGAATTACATATTCTCTTCAGCCTGACGGAGTTTCTGCACGTAGATAGCCTTCATCAGCTGTGCACGCTTAATGACTGAGGGCTTGGTGAACTGCTGGCGAGCGCGCAATTCCTTCACGACGCCGGTCTTTTCATACTTTCTCTTGTAGCGCTTCAAAGCTCTGTCGATGCTTTCGCCTTCTTTAACAGGAACAATAATCATTTTAAAACACTTCCTTCTTTTAATTGTTAATACTATGGTTGATTTTTGAGGCTGCAAAAGTACAACTTTTTCTTTTTCCGCAACAAAAAAAATGCAGAAAAATGTAAAAGTTTCGAATCTGTGACGAAACATTTGTCAAAAACCATCTTTTTGCTAATTTTGCAGTTTTAATCAACTAACTCATAATACTATGCAATTATTGACACTACTACGCATCGGTTGGGGAGAGATTCTTGTCATCGCCCTCATCGTTTTGTTACTATTTGGTGCACGCAAAATCCCGGAGCTGATGCGCGGCATGGGCAAAGGCGTGAAGAGCTTCAAGGACGGCATGAACGGCGTTGAGGAACCCGAAATCAAGGAAGACAAGGACAAGAAAGAATGAGCGAGCAGAAGGTCAGCAGTTTCTGGGACCACTTGGAGGTGCTTCGGAAAGTACTGTTCCGCTGCTTGATTGCCTGGCTTGTCGGGGCGGTAGCCGCGTTCTGCTTCAAAAATCTGCTGTTCGGCCTGCTGTTCGCCCCTTCGCGCGACGACTTCATCTCGTATCAAGGCTTAACATGGCTCTGCGAAAAGACAGGTTGGCAGTCGCTCTGCCCAGGCAGTTTCCAAGCTTCGTTCATCAACACGGAGTTGGCGGCACAGTTCATGACCCACATCAAGGTGGCTCTTGGGGCGGGACTCGTGGTGGTTTCGCCTTACCTCATCGTGCAACTTTACGGCTTCATCGCGCCTGCGCTCTACGAAAAGGAGAAACGCCATGCCGCACCTATTATTATATGGGGCACGCTGCTCTTCATCTTGGGTGTGCTGATGAACTATTTCATCATCTTCCCTTTCGCATTCCGTTTCCTCAACGAATACCAAGTGTACGAAGAGGTGAAAAACCAGATCTCACTCTCGTCCTACATCTCCAACCTGCTCATGCTCAGCCTGCTGATAGGTGTCCTGTTTGAGATCCCCATCGTCAACTATCTCCTCGCCAAGGCGGGACTATTACAGGCTGAGACCTTGAAGAAATACCGACGTCACGCCATCGTGGCCATCGCCATCGTGGCGGCCGTCATCACCCCCACCGGTGACGCAGTGACGCTAATGTTGGTGACACTACCGATATATTTACTCTATGAAGCTAGTATTTTTATAGTGAAAAGACACTCAACCATAGCACAGAAACCTTCCCTTGAAACGTCATAGCGGGCTTGACCCGCTATCTCCCAAATGCGAGGATGTCGTCTTCGCTCTTAGGAGATGGCGGATGTTCCTCCGCCATGCCGGTAAAGGATAAGGTTCGTGAAACCCAATTAAAGAAAGAAAAACAACAAAATAACAACTAACTCAAATACATTATGTTACGTAAAATCAGAATCTGCCTACAAGTGGTCATGATGACCTTAGTGACCCTGCTATTGCTCGGAATCGGTTTCCAAGTGCATCTCTGGGCAGGATGGGTGGCCAAGATCCAGTTCTTCCCTGCCATACTGGCATTGAGCTTCGGCGTGTTGGCCCTGCTCATCGCCGCCACTTTCATCTTCGGGAGAATCTATTGCAGCATGATCTGCCCCTTGGGCATCATGCAGGACATCTTCTCGTGGATTGGCGGCAAGATAAAGAAAAACCGCTTTTACTATGCCAAGGAGAAGCTTTGGCTGCGTATTGTTTGCTTGATCGTTTTCATCATTGCGACAATCATCGGCTTCGCGCCTATCACTACCTTGATCGAGCCTTACAGTGCTTATAGCCGTATCGTCAACAGCCTGTTCAAACCACTCTACGACATGCTGAACAACTGGCTCGCCGGGATGGATGCCGCCAACGACCGCTACAACTTCACCGAGGTGCAAATTTGGATGCGCAGCGTGACGACCTTCGTCGTGGCCATCGCCACCTTAGTCATTTTAGGCGCGCTAGCCTTATGGAAAGGACGTCTTTACTGCAACACCATCTGTCCTGTCGGAACGCTCCTCAGTCTCTGCTCGCGCTTCCCGCTGCTCCGCGTGCGCTTCGACAAGGACAAGTGCAAGAACTGCGGCATGTGCGAAAAGAACTGCAAGGCCCAAGCCATCGACTTCAAGGAGGGCAAGGTGGACTATGCGCGCTGCGTGGTCTGCGGCGATTGCCTGGCCAAGTGCAAGTTTGACGCACTTCACTATACCGCCAAGAAACCTGCAACCCAGCCCGAGCCCGTCGACACGGAACGTCGTGCTTTCCTTGCTGCCACCGCAATAGCGGGAACCACAGCTGCCATGGCCCAGACCCAGATGAAAGTGGATGGTGGCCTGGCGGTTATCGAGGACAAGGTGGCCCCGAAGCGCACAACGCCCATCACGCCTCCTGGCTCGGTCTCGGCGCGCAATATGCAAAAGCATTGCACGGCGTGCCAGCTCTGCGTGTCGAGTTGCCCTAACAACGTGTTGCGCCCCTCAACCGAAATGATGCACTTCATGCAACCCACAATGTCGTATGAGCGCGGTTATTGCCGTCCTGAGTGCACACGCTGTAGCGAGGTGTGCCCCACTGGTGCCATCAAACCCATCACGAGGGAAGAGAAGACCATGCAACATGTCGGCCATGCCGTTTGGATCAAAGAGAACTGCGTTGCCTCGGAAAAAGGCATCAACTGCGGCAACTGCGCCCGCCACTGCCCCACTGGCGCCATCACGATGGTAGACTACGAAGGCCCGAACGGCACAGTGCAAGTGCCTGCCGTGGACGAGAACAAGTGCATCGGCTGCGGTGCCTGCGAGAACCTCTGCCCCGCCCGACCGTTCAGCGCGATATACGTGGAGGGGAATGAGATGCATCATATTGGATAGTACTACGGACACGCTTTGCGTCACTGCGAGGCACGAAGCAGTACAGATAAAGAGCTTATTCCCTGGATTGCTACGTCTTTCCTCCTCGCAATGACGCGAAGCGGCAACTGAACAACTGACAACTACAAACTACAAACTGAGAAACAATGGATAGAAGAGAATTCCTAAAACATATAGGCGGCGCGGCCGTGGCGACCTCGGTGGTGCTCTCCGCCTGCAAATCCGAAGGCGACGAAACCCCCATCGCCCAAAACGTCATTGACGGACAAGGCGAGATGACCTATCGCACCAACCCCAACACGGGAGACAAAGTATCGTTGCTGGGTTACGGCATGATGCGTCTACCCGTCGAGGAAGGCGGCACCTTGCGCGACCATCCCGACTCCCCCATCGACCAAGAACTGGTGAACCAAGAGATTGATTACGCCCTTGAACACGGCATGAACTACTTCGACACCTCCCCTGCCTATTGCAAGGGCATGTCGGAACGTGCCACAGGCATCGCCTTGGCACGGCATCCTCGCAATTCATATTACATCGCCACAAAACTGTCGAACTTCAGCCCTTCCACATGGGACACGGAGAGTTCGAAGGCCATGTTCGAGAACTCGCTCAAGGAGTTGCAAACTGACTATATCGACTACCTGCTCTTGCACAGCATCGGTGGAAGCACCAACGAATTGGACAGCCACGGTTTGTTCAATGCCCGCTTCATCGACAACGGCATCCTCGACTGGCTCGTTGAGCAGAAATCTGCAGGACGCATCCGCAACCTCGGCTTCTCATATCACGGCGACATTGCCATCTTCGACATGCTGCTTCAATGGCACGACGAGGGCAAATACCATTGGGACTTCGTTCAAATCGAGCTCAACTACTTGGATTGGAACTATGCCGACGAGATGAACGAGCGCAACACCGACGCCCGATACCTATACGAAGAGTTACAAAAACGCGGCATCCCTGCCGTCATCATGGAGCCGCTATTGGGCGGACGCTTGGCCTCGCTCCCCGACCATATCGTGAAGCAACTGCAAGAACGCGAGCCCGAGACTCCCGTAGCCCGTTGGGCTTTCCGCTTTGCTGGCACTCCCGAAGGTATACTCACCGTCTTAAGCGGCATGACTTACATGGAGCACTTGGAACAGAATGTGGCGACCTACTCCCCCTTGCGTCCCATCAGTGCGGAAGAAGACGCCTTCTTGATGAAGATTGCCGAAGAAATCGTCGAGTTGCCGACCGTGCCTTGCACCGCTTGCAACTACTGCATGCCCTGTCCCTTTGGACTCAACATCCCCGTCATCTTCGACTACTACAACAAATGCGTCACCGAAGGCAAGGTGCCTGCAGGAAACCACGAAGCCAAGGCATACCAGGAAGCCAGGAAACGTTTCCTCATCGGCCTTGACCGCACCGTGCCCTCGCTACGCCAAGCCAACCACTGCATCGGTTGTGGCCAATGCAAAGAGCATTGTCCTCAAAACATCGACATCCCCACGGAGTTGCACCGCATCGACGACTTTGTGGAACAGCTAAAGCAACAAGGATAAAAAGAAAGGCCGGACCTCTTTACGAAGTTCGGCCTTTTTTCTTCCGATGAGCTGATTATCGGACAGCACTTCTTTACTTAGGATAGTTCTCAAAGTAGGTCTCAATGGCCTCCTTGTATTCATTGGAAAGTTCAACAGCTTCCTCTCTGGAATAACCCGTACTTTCGAAATCGTTAATGAATTCCAGCCAATCAATGGATTTGAGGTACTTGCGTTTTTGTTGAATCACATCCTTCATGTACTTCTTGGAGCAGTTACCAAGATCATCGATCACCCATTCGTCATCGGAAAAGACTAAAGAGAGTTCATCCGAGCCATAATACTCGCTATCCATGGTAACTTTAGCTTTGTTGCCGTTCACATTAATATCAGTAACTGCTAATATGCTGCATAATTCTTCTGAAAATTCAGTCCATTGTCCACCCGTCTGGTCTTCATTGAAACCATCAGGAAGGGCCATGATCTCTTTGAGAAGTTCACCATATTCATTTGTGAATACGTTATTAAAGGAATAGATATTGTAAGGATCGCAATTACACAGTTTGTCGGCCAAACTCAAGGCTCTATCGCCGATATAATCCTCAGTGAATTTCTCGGGATACAGGTCACGAGCCGTTTTTTTTGCCGGCTGGTCTGAAGATCCAAAATTGCATTGGCACATCACAAAAGCCAAAAGCAGTAATGCAAATACTTTTTTCATAGCACTTAAATATTTGTTTATGAATTATTTGGGATAGTTCTCAAAGTATTCTTCAATTTGGCTTCTCAAGCCCTCAGATGCTTCAACGGCATCCTCTTTGGAATAGCCTCTCTCTTCAAGTTGGTTGATCAATTCAAGCCAATCGATGGATTGGTAGTATTTGCGGCTTTCTTGGATCTTATCCTTCATATACTTTTTGGAGCAGTTTCCAAGATTATCGATCATCCACTCGCCATCGACAAACGAAAGGGCAAGTTCATCTTTGCCAAACTCCTCGCTGTCGCAGATAACCTTGGCATTGTTGCCTGTCATATTTACATCAACAACGGCCTCAAGGCTGCAGAGTTCACCTGCAAACTCAATCCATTGCCATGCGCTTGGGCCATCGCCATCAATACCCTCAGGAAGTGCCAAAGACTCTTTAAGCAAATCCCCATATTCCTTTGTGAACACATTATTAAACGAATAGACATTGTAAGGGTCGCAGTTACATAGTTTGTCAGCCAAGCTTAAGGTCCGCTCACCGATGTAATCTGTAGTGAACTTCTCGGGATACTTGCTGCGATTCGGATTTTCGTTCGGCTGGTCTTTTTGTCCAGATTGGAAGTTGCATTGGCACATCACAAAGGCCAATAGCAACAATGGTAATACTTTTTTCATAGTGTTTAGTTTTTATTGATGCGTAATTATGAGATACTTAGATGGTGCATTTAAAGTGCAAAAATATGCTTTTTCTGAAACAATACCACTTCTTTTCAAAAAAAAACAAAAAAAATCATGGGCAACGACAAGGCTCACTGCTTGGAATATTCTCTATTTCACCCAAGAAATGAGGCTGTTTATCAAACATCAAGTCGAGGACAACCTTCACCTTGGCTAAGGCTTCGCGCAGATGGTTCTTAAGATAAACCCTACGGCCAGCGGTATAATCTTTTGCACAAAAAGCGATGGCATCAAGTCCATAATGCCCTGCGATGTATATGGCTCTCTCATCATGCCATTGTTGCGAGACCACGGTCACCGAATCTTGAGCAAAGACCTTTTTGGCACGCACCATGGAATCAAAGGTACGGAAACCCGCACAATCAAGGTAAATGACCGAGTCGGGCACTCCCCTTTCTATGAGCGACTGCCGCATCGACTCAGGTTCGTTGTAATGACTTATGTGGTTGTCGCCGCTGAGCAGCAAGTACGACACTTTATTGGCAAAATAAAGCTCAGCGGCCGCATCCATGCGGTATCTATAATAAAGGTTTTGGTGGTCTTGAACGATGGGCACCGTCCCCAGCACCAAACCAACCTTACGATACGGGATCTCACTTACATCTGCAAACAACCTCCCCTTGGCATAGTGTTTCACGACTGCATTGCAGACACCGATCAGGCCACCGCCTACCATCAGCGCCAATAGAAACCCTATGACAAAGCGTTTGCCCCAACAACGTTTTTTAACCGTCATGTTTCCTGACATTAAAGATTTTGACGGCAAAAATAGCCAATTGTTTTGACAAAACCATTACATTTGCAGCCCAAATCGCAATTCAATGGAGCGAGCAGCCAATGGAAACGTCAACTAGAGAAAAGGAAATCTACAAAGTGACCCTCGTCGGTGGAGTCGTGAACGTCATCCTGCTGCTCTTCAAGTTTGTGGCAGGCATCGTGGGACACAGCTCGGCCATGATCGCCGATGCCGTCCATTCGCTTTCCGACTTCGTGACCGACATCATCGTGCTGGTCTTCGTCAAGATCAGCAACAAACCTCAGGACAAGTCACACGACTACGGCCATGGCAAATACGAGACCTTGGCACTGACCATCATCGGCCTAGCCTTAATGGCGGTGGCGGTCAGCATCATCGTGAAAGGTGCGGTTAAGATTGCAGCTTGGGCCAACGGCGAGGCACTCGAAGCTCCTGGAAAGCTGGCCTTCTGGGCCGCCATCGTATCCATCGTGCTGAAAGAAGGTGTTTACCGTTACTCCATCATCAAAGCGAAAAAACTGAACTCGAAGGCGGTGGAAGCCAACGCCTGGCATCATCGCAGCGATGCCTTGTCGTCCATCGGCACAGCGGTGGGCATCGGCGGCGCCATCTTCCTCGGCGAGCGATGGACCATTCTCGACCCCGTCGCTTCAGTAGCCGTGGGCGCCTTCATCGTCAAAGTGGCCTTCGACCTACTCAAAAACGGCATAGGTGACCTGATGGAACAATCGCTGCCCGACGAAGTGGAAGAGGAAATCCTGAAAATAGTGGCCGGAGTGCATGGCGTTGAAGAGCCGCACGACCTGCGCACACGACGCATCGGCAACCATTACGCCATAGAGCTACACATCCTGATGGACGGCAACATCAGCCTAAAGGAAGCCCACGAAAAAGCCGACGAGGTGGAAAACGTCCTCAAACAACGCTATGGTGTAGAGACCCACGTGGTCGTGCATGTCGAACCAAAAGAAGATTAAAGCTTATTCCTTCTTTTCCATCTTTTTCCCATTCCAGAAGAAAACAGTATAGTTGCCTTCTTCATCAGAAGCAACCAAGTCATCTTCATCGAAATAGGCCTTCTTGAAGCCGTTTAATTCATCCTGCAATTCACATTCAGTGAGCTTGCCATCCTTGAAAAGGTATTCCTTGATGTGGTGCGCCTCGCTTTCGATCTCTTCATCAATAAAACGCTCATAATTGTACACATCAAAGACCTTGAACAAGCTTCCATCATAGTAGCTTACGATTTCACGGTCGCGGTGCATATACAAACCCAACTCATAGCGGATGCGGTTGGACTCGATGGTAAAGCTAGCGTCGTTTTCGGCTTCCGAGTCCATATACATTTTCTCGATTTGGTCCCACACCAGCTTCATATCGCACACTGGCTCGGATTCGGTCGCCGCATTGTCGGCTTTTACTGAATCCACAATAGTGACAGGTTGGCTGTTCGAATCATTCTTTTTCTGGTTGTTCCCATCGCAACCGAAAAGCATACAAGTCGAAAGGAGGGTGATTATGAAATAGATTTTCATAGGTTTGAGGTTTTCAGATCAATCACAGTGGAGCTTGGTAGAGACTTGTCGAGACATTTCCCTTGATAAGCGAATCTTCTTTGACCACGTAATTCTGATAGTTGCAGCCTTCTGCACCGCTGTCGGACGTGTAGATTGTCAAGATACCGTTTTCCAAAACAACCAAGTCTGCCCAAAGACCGCCAAACTCTCCTCCATCATCGACGCGCCAGGTCGACGTTTCGTCATAGGTTGCCGGGAATTCCTTCACCGCTTTGATTTCGCCGTTTTCGACAAGCGCCGTAACGCCCAAAGCTTCATCACCTTTGTTTTCAAACTGAACATTGACCAACTGGTATTCGCTGTTGTTATCGCTGAAAACTGCCGAAGCACAACTAGTTATGATCTTCCTTCCGTATTTGTTTTCAAAAGCCTTTTGGAGGTCATCCGACAAGGCCACCACTTTAATCATCCTGTTTTCTCGGTTTTTCAAATCGAGTATGGTAGTGGTGTTCTTATAGTTCTCGTCCACCAACAAAGCGGCATCCCAAATGGCATCGTATTCGTTTTCGGGATTCTCCAACAGTTTCCCTTCTTGCATCTCATAGAGCCAACCAGAGAGGTTGTCGAAATTGTAATAAGTGTCGCGGAAATTGTTCTCTTCCTTATTTTCCAGTTGGGCACCCTTAAACAGAACAGGATAGAATTGATCGTTATAAACAATGTATTTGTAGCGGCTCAAGTTGTCAGGCGCTTCGGGTGCTACATTTTCTTCAAAATTAGCCTGAAGCAAGAACTTTGTTCCGAACTGGTCGGAAAGCACATAGACAGGCGGCACAGGCGCTACCTGCACTTCAGCTTCGACTTCCGCAGCGTCCGTATTCGTTGTTTGCTGTTGTTGATTGTTTCCTCCGCACCCGAAAAGCATGAGTGCCAAAAGAGAAATAACTAGTAAATGTTTTTTCATGATGATAAGTTTATGGGTTAATGGGACAAAAGTACTAAGAAAACGAACATGTTTATCCTTATGGAATCGCTTTTTTTTGCCCCCAAATGAACAGTTTTACGCCAAAAAGCCGTACTTTTGCAGTTGAAAACAAGACAAACCAAGCATTACCATTATTGAAAAAACATAATAACAACCTAATATCTAACAACTTAAATCATTTAATCATGAAGAAAGTATTAGCAATCGTGGCTCTCGTAGCCGCTATGTTCGTTGCCGGAAAAGTGCAGGCACAAAACATGATTTATGCAGGTTATGCTCCTGAGTCCTTCGTGTCGGGCAACTCAAGCAGCAACTACCAAGGCTTCTTCGCCGGATTCACCAAGAACTTTGGCCTCGCTAAAGGAATTGGCGTTGCCGCTGGAGCCCAGTTCCGTATGAACACCAAGAGCGAGTCTACCACCGTTTTGGGCGTGACAACCACTACCAAGAACAACCAATTCCTGGTCGACGTTCCGATTCTGTTCAACTATGGCATTGGTATTAACCGCGACATTACCATCACTCCTTTTGTTGGTCCTATGGTTTCACTTGCTTTGGCTGGCAACACCAAGGTCTCCATTGGCAGCAGTACTAATACATCCGACTGGTATGGCGACAACAGCAGATTGAACCGCTTCAACCTCTATGCCGTGTTTGGTGCCGACCTGAAGTTCAGCCAATTCAACCTGTTTGGTGGCTATCGTCTTGGCCTGCTTGACCTCAACTCAAGCGATAATATCACCATGAAGACCAATGGTTTCTTCGTTGGCCTTGGCTTTACCTTATAATAATAGTTTTCAAGCAAAAAAAAGCGAGCGATGTTTGTCGCTCGCTTTTTTGTTGTTTTTCAGTCAAAATGCCTTATTGCCTAAACAAGTAATTGTCGTTCTTGTCGAGCAATGTCATCACAGGACGATCCTATGGGTAAGCATAATGTAACCAACACGGCGCTTCATACCTCCCTGACCTGTATAATCTTCATTGAAGAAGTTGTGAAGGGGCATGGAGAATTGAGCCATTGTCTTATGATGCTCGTTGACATTCCAACTCAAGGCGAAATCAAGGCCAAGGCCTCCGAGGAGCCGATCTTTGTTAATGTCTTCAACCGAGCCTCCGCATCCCACTACCATGTCGTAGAACACACCACCCTCGATAGCGCCTTTCTTACCTCCGAGGCAGAGACCGCCACGAGGCTGGAAATAGAAACCACGCAGGTTCTTTTCAGGATCCTTGAACCAAACCTCTTGGCTCTTGAAGAATGTACCAGCATAAAGTCCTACCACAGTGGGCATCCACGAGGCATCAAGACCGATGGCAAAGTCACCGACATACTTAAACGGATTCCTAAAAGCACTACGATAAGGGCCACAGATGTCATGTTCGTCAAAGCCTTCCTTTTGTATGCCAACAGGAAAGACAAGGTCTGAATTGGGCAGGATGGCCGACAGTGCACTCGATTCCTTCGTACCGCTACCTGTAGTCAAAAACACAGTAGTGGCCTGTGCAGCATCGTAGATCAGTGTAGTTAAATAGTTGGTCGACCAAGCACGGGTGTTCAAAGTCCAGCTTTGGCCAAAAGCGTTGAAAACATTGCCAAAGGTCAACATGACCGCCAACGCAACAGTTAATAATACTTTTTTCATCGTTTAAAAATAGTTGATTTAAGTTTTAATTGAATAGTTATGAATTGAAATAAGATTACCGAATTCTTATTCCCCCAACAGGTGCTTAAACAAGAAGCTGTCAATTTTGTTGAAGAGGTGCATACGGCACTCACCTGAGCCATATTCGTAGCCACCGTAGATGCCGTGGTTCTTGTTGGGATAAATCATCAGGTCGAACTGTTTGCCATTCGAAATCATGGCCTTGATAAGTTCCATGGCGTTCTGGTAGTGGACATTATCGTCACCACTGCCGTGGCAGAGGAGGTAGTTGCCTTTGATTAAAGCCGTGTTATGCACGGGTGAATTGAGGTCGTAGCCATCGGGATTCTCCTGAGGCGTGCGCATGAAACGCTCGGTGTAGACATTGTCGTAGTAGCGCCAGTTGGTCACAGGAGCCACCGAAACGGCCGTGCTGATGACGTCAGCGCCCTTAGTGATGCCGTTGGCTGCCATGAAGCCACCGTAACTCCAGCCGTAGATGCCAATACGATCAGCATCCACGTATGGTTGCTTGGCCATGTACTTGGCCAAGGTAATCATGTCTTCAGTCTCATATTTACCCAGTTGCAGGTAGGTCATCTTCTTGAACACCTCGCCTTGGGCACCGCTACCGCGGTTGTTGATGGACACGCTGATGATGCCATGCTGTGCCAGCAGCTGCAACCACCAGTAGTCGCTGTCGGCCCATGAATTGTTGACCGTCTGATGGCCAGGACCGCCGTACACGTAAATCAACACGGGGTATTTCTTCGAAGGATCGAAGTCGGGAGGCAGGATCTGCCATGCGTCCACATCGACTTGCGTTCCGTCGGGGAGCACAAAAGCGGGGTCTTTGATCTTCATGAGTTTCTTTTCCCCAAGGTTGAAGGTCTTCAGCTTCTCGGCAAATTCATGGTTGTCCTCAAGCACGCGCACCAGCTTGCCCTTGTTGGTATAAAGCTCGAATTGGCGAGGCTGATTGATGGTGCTGTTTATATTAATAAGGTAGCTGAAGTCGTTGCTGAAAGTAGCGTTGTTAGTGCCAGGACGGCCAATCACCTCACGCATTTGGCCTTTCAGGTTAACAGCATAGATCTGACGGTCGACGGGGGTGTTCTTAGCAGCTTGGAAATACACCTCCTTGCCATCGAAGCCGTACACCGAAGTCACATCCCAAGGGCCATCGGTGAGTTGTTTCACCAGAGTACCATCCAGATTGTAAAGATAGATGTGGTTGTAGCCACTTCTCTCGGAAGTCATCAAGAAACGCTTGCCATCCTCAAGAAAATGCCAGTCGTCGGTAATGTCGATGTAGTATTTGTTGGTATCGTCGTAGAACACACGGCTCTTGCCTGTGTTGGCATCGGCGGCCAAAATCTCCAGATGGTTCTGATGACGGTTGAGGCGTTGGATGGCCAGCACGTTGGCATCCTTGGTCCAAGCGATACGGGGCAGGTAGATATCGGTTTCCTTGCCCGTATCCATCTTCACGGTCTTACCGTTTTCGAGGTTGTAGACATAGATTTCGACGATGGAGTTGTCCTCGCCAGCCTTGGGATACTTGAAGCTGTACCAATCGGGATAGAGGCCTTCGAACTCCTCCATCTGGAACTCGCGCACGTTGCTCTCATCAAACTTCATGAATGCGATCTTCTTGCTGTCGGGCGACCAATAGAAACCCTGCGAGAAGCTGAACTCTTCCTCATAGACCCAGTCGGGAGCGCCATTGATGATGTGATTGTAGAGGCCGTCATTCGTAAATTGCTTCTCCTTCCCTGTCTTCAGGTCTTTGATGAAAAGGTTGTTGTCGCGCATGAAAGCCACCTTGGTGGCATCAGGCGAGAAAGTAGCCAGACGCTGTTTGCCATTCTTCGAAAGCGGCTGCAAGGTCTTGGTGGCGAAGTCATATACATAATAATTGGCGTGGAACGAATGGCGGTAGATGCTCTCCATATCGGTGAGGCACAGCATCTTTTCCTCGTTGGCACTCAGCTCATAGTTCTGCAAGCCGATAGGCAACGAATCGGGATGCATGGTGAGGTCAGTAATGCCAAACAAAGTCTTCTCCAATTTGCCCGTCTTGTAATTGTAGATATTGAGTTGGCCTTTC
>CADBGN010000052.1 GCA_902794155.1 uncultured Bacteroidia bacterium | reverse complement strand
CTTCGCGTGCCTACATCCCCGCTTCGATGTGGAACGACGTGAAGAACCGCGTAAGCGACATGATGAGCACCATCAAGATGGGCGACGTGAAGGACTTCACCAACTATGTCAACGCCGTCATCGACGAGGCTTCGTTCGACAACTGCAAGGGTTACATCGACCGCGCCAAAGCCAGCAAGGATGCTGAGATCGTCTTCGGCGGCAACTGCGACAAGAGCGTCGGTTACTTCGTGGAGCCTACCGTCATCCTCGCCAAGGTGCCGAATTACGAGAGCATGGTGGAAGAGATCTTCGGACCTATCATCACCATCTACGTCTACGACGACAACAAGTTCGAGGAGATGCTGGATGTGTGCGACCAAAGCTCGCCTTACGCCCTCACCGGTGCCTTCTTCGGCAATTGCCTGAAGGCCCAAAAGATTGCCAACGACAAGCTGCGCCATGCAGCCGGCAACTACTACGTGAACGACAAGCCCACGGGAGCCGTCGTCGGCATGCAGCCCTTCGGTGGTGCGCGCGCCAGCGGCACTAACGACAAGGCCGGTGGTCTGTGGAACCTCATCCGCTGGACCAGCCCTCGCGCCATCAAGAACACCTTCGTTCCTGCTGCCGCTTACGGGTATCCGTTCTTGGCAAATGATTAAAGTCCACGAATAAGCATTCTAACCAAAGGCGACCTCCGGGTCGCCTTTTATTATTTCCCCGAATCAACAAAACAGCAATTACATTTTTTTGTATTTTTGCCGCCTATTTATTATATCTCATAAATGATTGTAATACCATAAATTAGATGAAAACCCTACGCAACCCCTTATTCCTCCTGTTGGCTTTCCTGCTCATCACGCCGCATGCGTGGTCGCAAGTGAACCTTGGCGACCTGCCTGTCAAGGTCAATGTGAAGGATGCCACCATCACCAAGATGGGTCACGCCACCATGACGATGCACGCGAAGATCGTCACCGACTCGGTCACCCGTCGCACCGACACCATACGTGAAATGAAAAGCATTGAATGGAACACCGAGTCAGGCACAGCCAAACGCCTCAATCTCGAGCGGGGCGGCGGCAACAACCCTAATGGATCAGGGTTTTACTTTGGCGACTACGACTGGTGGCTCGACATTTGCTGGTTCAACTTCGACTACCCGTCGATCAACGCCAACGGTGAGCGCGTTTTGCTGAGTGCAATGGCCTGCATGCCCGACGAAGACTGCGACTATGTCAACAACGTCATCATCGGCTGCCACGTCACCATCACCAGCAACAAGGAATGTCCTTCGCAATATTCCGACCAAGGCAGTTCCCGTTCTGACGTAAGCCTTCTGATGAACCATGCCGGCAGTGGACTGGTGTTCCATTCCGCACAAAGCGACATGCCTTACTACAACCTCGTCATCTTGCCTGACTACGAGGGTTATGGCATCACCCGAGACCACGCTCATCCCTACCTCTATCAGGAGCTTACTGCCCGTCAAGTGGTTGATGCGGTGCGTTATGGCATTGCCCTTTACCAGGAATCAACTATGGTCAACGACATACGCCACCCCTTCCGTAACGGTTGGCGCAGCATCTGCGTGGGCTACTCGCAGGGTGGCTCCGTGGCCATGGCGACACAACGTTTCATAGAGCAAAACGGCCTCACCGACGAACTGCAACTGGCCGGCTCGATATGTGGTGACGGTCCATATGACCCCATAGCCACACTGCTCTATTATGTTAAACAGTATAAAGAAAACAAACCGCTCTCCATGCCCGTGGTGATGCCCCTCATCCTGAAAGGCATGTGCGACTGGAACCCTTATATGAAAAACCACCAGGAGTCGGACTATCTCATAATGCAGTTTCTTAATTCAGGAATCCTCGGATGGCTGGAAAACAAAGAACTGACCACCGACGACATCACAAATAGGTGGTTTTCATATTACTATCCTGATTTATCGCCATCCCTATATGATTTAGCTGATTTGAATTTGCACATGTATGATCTTTTATATGGCGAAGGGCTGGATTATTTTGAAGCTTTATACGAAGCCAACCCTAACTACACCTCGGCGGCAGGTGTGCCGTTGCCCACCCGACGCGGTGTGATGGAAGACCTCCAATTCGCCTTGGCCAGCAACGACTTGACCAGAGGTTGGGTACCCCAGCATGTGCTTCTGCTTTATCATAGTTTTGAAGACACCGTGGTACCTGAAGTGAACCGACAGAGCGCAGCTAACTCTTTGGGCGAATGGGTCATCAAAATACATGCAAGTGGAACATGGCAGTTCGATCATGTGGGAACAGGACGACAGTTCTTCCTTGGCACCGAGGAGTTTACTGCCATCAGGAAACTGGCAAAAGCCCCAGTCCATCAAACCATACAGGATGCCAGAGACATGAAAAACAATTACGATCCTAATAGTATTGACGATTAGACCCATCAGCAAAAACGACTTGTCATGAAGAAATTCTTTTACATAATTATTTTGTCTGCCATCTTTTGGCTGATGCCATCAACGCTTTTTGCTGATGGCGTGGTGCTGGGCACCGTTTCTCTCAACGGAGAGACCATCACGGCCGAGTATTATATCCATGGCAATACAGCGAGCTTGGGTTCGGGACACAACGCCTGCATCTCGCAATATTCTGTCGGTATTGTGGATGTGCCTGCCAGCATCACTGTCAACAATGTCACGTATCCTGTCACAGCGGTCTCCGACCTGGCCTTCCGTATGTGTAGTCGCATCAAGGTAGTTAAGTTTTCAGCGGGTGTGACCCGTATCGGCAACTTCGCCTTTGTAGGCTGCCAAGCCCTAACCAAGGTGGATCTGCCATCCACGGTCACCACCATCGGTACAGGAGCGTTTATTGACTTGCCCTACTTAGAGCGCATCGACATACATACCACGACGCCGCCCACATGGGAATACAACGACGTGTTCTGTTTCCACGCAGGAGGCATCAGCGACAACAACACCTATCACACCAGTGAGACGGTGCTCTGTGTGCCTGAAGCGGCGCTCGATATCTATCCCACTGCCAACTTCACCAATCCTGAGATTGGTTGGACCACACCCGACGGTTGGGGGTATTTCACCAATATCAACATTGCTGCCGACGAGAATGCCGAGGAATATACGGTATATAACGGTGGAACCCTCACCTTCTATTACGACGGCAACAAAGACATCCGTGAGGGTACGAAATACCAACTCAACACGGGCGAGCATTTCCCAGGCTGGACGGATCCTACAAATGGTAATCAACCCACCAGTTCACCTGATCCCGACAACCATGCCGGAGACATCACGCGGGTGGTATTCGCACCTTCGTTCTACAATGCCCGTCCGGTAAGTACCTGCAAATGGTTCTTAGATTGCGTCAACCTCGACACCATCATCGGCTGGGAATACCTGAACACTTCCGAAGTCAAGGAGATGAGCTTCATGTTCGAAGGATGTACCAAACTCACCAGCGACGACCTCGACTTCTCGGACTTCGAGACCTCTAAGGTGGAAGGCATGATGAGCATGTTTCAGGGCTGCACAGGACTGACCGAACTCGACCTCGACATGTTCGACACACGACAATGCGAGAACATGGGCTATATGTTCAAAGGTTGTTCCAACCTGTTCTACATCAACTTGAGCTCATTCCGCACGGATAACTGCGAATACTTCGATGGCATGTTTGAGAATTGTTCAAACCTTGAAGAACTCAACATCGCTTCGTTCAATATGCAAAGGCTTGTTTCCATAGAGCACATGTTCAGAAATTGTGCGAAACTGAAAGATCTGTTCGTACCTGTTAGCATCAATCATGCAAGTTCAGTTTTCTCTGGTTGTGCCAGCATGGAAAATGTTTATTGCTACCGATTTGAGCCTTTTGATTCTTGGGTATATGCCGACATCGCCTTTGCTCCCAACAAGGCAACAATGTTCCATGTGCTTGAATCCGCCTACGATGAATGGGTGACGAAATACGGCGAAAATCACACCTCTTATAGGGAAGCCAATGTTACCTTTGTCGGCGATCTAGGGACGGAAGCATCCCCCATTCTGCTCTATTCACCTGCCGACTGGACCAACTTGCAGAACTTGCTGAACCGTGACGTCCCCGTCAATGCCAAGATGATGAATGACATTGAGGTGGAGACTATGTTAGGGGTTGGTACAGATCCTAATACTAATACTCTTACTATCAAACCTTTCACGGGTCTGTTCGACGGCAATGGCTATACCCTGACTGTCAACTACAACATAGAAGATGATTACGGCACAATGTCTCCAGCCCCGTTCCGTTTTGTCACTAATGCCTATATCATGAACCTCCATGTCAATGGCACAATCACTGCATCAACGACACCACAGATTACCCAGTTCCCGGGAGGATTGGTGGGAAGAGTTTTGGCTAGTCTTGATGACCCTTCCTCATTGAGAACCATCATCACCAATTGCCATGTTTCTACTGAAATAAAAGGATATTTCGGAGGATTTGGTGGTATTGTCGGTTTGGTTTATGAACCGACTACCATACGCGGTTGCTTGTTCGACGGAAAAATCAAACCTCACCACGATGTTTATATAGCGGAGAATTCGTATGCAGCTCTCATCACTATGGGAGCATTCAATTCAGATTCATTGTCGGTTTCAGATTGCATGGCTATGGGGTTCTCCGATAATGGTGACGTCTTTAAGTATTACTATTGTTCTGCGCTAACTGAACCATATAATAATGTAGTCAATTCGTATGTCAGGAATGACAGTTTACCCGATACATATTTTCAAAATCAGGTTCTGAAAGCCCGTAGCATCACCAGCGGAACCCAAGGATTAGGCCTTGACTTCGGCACGATAAAAGAGAATTATTACACGAGTGGCATCACTGCCTACAACACAGGATTGATGGTTGGCGGAACGTTCTATGCGGGTCCGGGCCAGGACATTCCAATTACCCTTGTGGCACCAGGATATGACTACAACATCCGTCAAATTCAACCAAGCAATCGAATTGACGATGTGGATGATACGCATATCATTGCCCATGTGGCCAACGAGGATATGGTCATCACACTGCCCATGACCTTCACCACGATCATCCTTCACGACAGTGATGACAACTACGACAACAGCGTTGTCCTTTCCAACTATGAGGATAATGGGGAGTATTACGATGTCCAATTCCAGGGCCTAACCCTTAACGCCAGTGGAAAATGGAATCCATTATGTTTACCTTTCGACCTGTCGGAAACGGAAGTTTTCAACTCGCCTTTGAGACATGCCAAACTGAAGGTGCTCGACACCATCACCTTTGACAAAAAAGTGTTGGTGTATCACTTCAAGGACACCACTGCCATTACAGCCGATAAGCCTTATTTGATCATGTTGGATGAACACCAAGCCATCGAAAGCCCGACTTTCAGCCATGTGACAATCAAGCGCTCGCAGCCATCAGGCATGAAGGTTGAATTGGAGGGAAATCCGCACAAAGGCTTTATCTGCATAGGAAACTACGAATATATTGATTACCGATACGATTCTGTCCCAGACAATGTAACCACCTTTTACCTCAACCACCGCGATGAACTTAAAGAGGCAGGCTCATCCACGACATTCAGGGCCTTCAACGTCCGTTTCCAGTTGGCAGGTATCGCAAAAGCAGATGTGAACGCTATCGTACTTGACATTGAGGATGGAACGTTCGACCCAGAGGACGACATCTTTTATACCAATGTCCCTTACGATGTCTTGTTCTATAAAGATGGCAACTGGAACGAAGAAGACAACTGGACCAAACATGATCCATGGTATGGTCTCCCATTCTACAATGTTTATATTGTTGCCGATGCCACTATCCCAAGTGGCTGTGAGGCCGAGGTCTATCGACTTACCGTTGCCGAAGAGGCTTCACTCACCATCGCCGACGGCGGACAGCTAAAGCACCACGAAGGCGAAGGCGTGACGGCAACGGTGCAGAAGCACATCGATCCCTACAATGGAGATGGCGGCTACTACCTACTCACCAACCCCACCCTCGACGGACAAGACCCCGAGGATTTGGGCATGACGGCAAACAATTACGACCTCTATTGGTTCAACCAATCCGAGGAACTGGAATGGAGAAACTATAAGCAGGTGCCCTTCAACCTTGCAAACGGCATCGGCTACCTCTATGCCAACAACGAAAGCACCGACATCAACTTCACTGGTGTGCTCAATCCCGCAGGCACTGACATTAGCGTGCCTTTGACCTATGACGCCAACGCCAGCTTCTCCGGTTTCAACTTGGTGGGCAACCCCTTCGTTTGCAACGCCTATCTCGCCGATGGCCGCGACTTCTACATCTTAGACGACGTTGGCGCAGAGGTCATCCTCTCCACCACCAACAACAACAGCATCGCCCCGATGCAGGGCGTGTTTGTGCAGGCTGCGACCGATGAAAGCGAACTCGCCTTCAGCACGACGGAACCAACTCCAGGCAGAGTCCTCAATATGAGCCTCACCCGCAACGATGGCTGCCGTGGCGCTTCCATCATTGACAATGCCCGCATCCGCTTCGGCGAAGGACGTGTTATGGAGAAGTTCCAGCTCAACCCGAACCACAGCAAGCTCTACATCCCACAAGACGGCAAAGACTACGCCGTGGTCATCGCCAACAAGGCTGGTGAACTCCCTCTGAACTTCAAAGCCGAAGAGAACGGCACCTACACACTGAGCTTCAGCATTGAAGCGGTTGAATTCAACTATCTGCACCTTGTTGATAATTTGACGGGTGCCGATGTGGACCTGCTGGCCCTTCGACAGGCTCAGGGACCAGCGACCTATACCTTCACCGCCAAGCAGACAGACTATGAGAGCCGTTTCAAGCTGGTGTTCTCAACCATCTGCGGGGACGCAGAAGGCAACAATGACTTCGCGTTCATCAACAACGGCAACATCATCGTCAATGGCGAAGGCACCCTTCAAGTGATTGACATGACGGGACATGTCATTGCCAGTACAGACGTTGCACGCAACGTCTCTACCAGCGGAATGGCACCAGGTGTCTATGTGTTGCGCCTTATCTACGGCGACGATGTAAAGACACAGAAGATGATAATCAAATAAACACGACAAATCTCAATAATAAATAACAATATGAAAAACACATTCAAATGGATGCTTGCCGCCATCCTGACTTTCTGCGGCACGACGATGATGCTCTCATCATGCGGCAAGAAAAACGACATCAAAAACCTCAATGGCTTGTATTACAATGACCGTTACATAGCTGGTTCCATTGAAGGTCTTGGTGAATACACTCGTGTATTGCAGGCCGTGCAACTCAACGGAAACGGCACCGGCACCTGGTGGAAGTTTTTCTTCTCACCCCACATAGCTGCCAAGCCTCTCTTTCTTGATGGCGGAACGATTGCAGTGGACGGGTCCTTCTCCTACACAGTCAGTGATGACGGTGTCGTGACCGCCACCCGCAACGGCGATCCCATCTCCAGTGTCGACTTTCCCAAGACACTCGTTTTCCAGTACGACAATGGCACACTCATCGACAAAGACGACTTAGTCCTTACTAAAGCCCAAGAAGGATACACAAGCACACTCGACCGTCTGGAGCAATTGATGTTGGGTGCCTCCAATGATGGGGAGCTTAACGGTATTTTCTCCGTAGGCAATGGCAAAAAAGTCTATTTTTCGAAGGGCAACCTGCAGTGGAGCGGTACCCATGGCTGGCGCTTCGCTGAACGTCAGTATGACTGCCTCGGTAACCAGGCCAACAACAACAATCCAACCGCTTCCGATGGCAACTATATGGAGTTCTTTTGCTGGGGTGCCACAGGATTGAATGGGGTCAAACCCAATACAACATCATCATACTTATATGGAGAGTTAGACCTCTCTGGCAACAACGATTGGGGTGCCAACGCCATTACCAATGGTGGCAATACACCTGGCTCATGGCGCATGCTTACCTACGACGAGTGGCAATACCTGTTGGAAGACAAAACCAAATACGGCCATGCGACCGTGGCAGGAATGGCGGGTATCATTCTCTTACCCGATGACTTTATCGATCCCATGACAAACCATGATGATAGTTTGGCATTCAAGACTGCGGATGTCATGGGTTTTGACGCTGGATATGACAATAATATCTATTCAGCAGGTGAGGGTTGGTCAATGATGGAAACTGCAGGAGCGGTATTTCTGCCTTCAGCGGGTTGCCGCTACGAATCAAACGTGTCTATGGTGGGAAGGGTTGGTCAATATTGGACCGCCACTCATGATGATGACGAAGAGTCATACATCTATAATATCAGCTCCAGTTATATTAATTCCCGTAGCCTCCATCGCACCTCTGCCTTGTCAGTCCGTTTGGTGAAAGACGCCAACTAATCCAACGGAAAACATGAACGACAGTTAATTAACTACGATTCACGTGGTTTTTGAAAAGATCCGCCAAATTTGGCGGATCTTTTTGTTGCATTTTGACAAAAAATTGTACTTTTGTAGCATAAATAATGTTTAACAAAACCATCCATTCATGAAAAACAATTTTATCAAAGCCATCGTTCTCGTCCTGCTTTGCTGGACGGCGTTGGAAGCCAATGCCCAAATGAATTCTAAATGGACCATTGGCGCGAAAGGAGGTTGGAATTGGACCAACATCTCCCGTTCCAACATGGGCCGTATCGACGAGACTTATTCTCCGCTTGGCAGTTCCGAGTATAACTTTTTTGCCAAATATGCCTTTACCGACTGGTTGGCCATACGCGCTGATTTTGGTGCAATGACACGCTCATACCGTATGGACCGTAATCTTCATTATCTTGACCCCGTTTACACGAGGTATTCCAACGATTACCTCATGCTGCCTTTGATGGCGGATTTCTCTTTTGGAGGTGAGAAACTACGGGGACACGCGTATGCTGGCGGCTTTGGCACTTATTGGGTGAGTGCTCGTGTGGAGGGCAAAACCTATTGGATGACCGATTATTATGTTTATTTCAATGATTTCAAGGAAAGACGAGAATTCAATAGTGAAGACCAGCGTTTCATCGCGGGAGCAGTCGGTGGATTGGGATTGAGTTACGTCTTTCTCAGTATCCCTGAAATGGACATGGCTATCAATTTGGATGCGCTATACTATTATGATGTCGTCAGCCATCACAAAGGCTATGCCCATTTGAGCGACCCGCGCTATCTGAACTCGCTTTCCATTACACTTGGCTTGGCCTGGATTTTCTAAATCATCAAACCTTAAATCGTTACAACTATGAAAAGAAACATCATCATATTAGCCATCATCGCCTTGGTTTTCAGCGGCTGTCGCAAGGAAGCCGACTATCATCCCTATATTGGCGAAACGGACGATTTGGCCTACGACAGCTATTCCAGCCAATTCGAGTATCTTTGGAAATGCATCAGCACGGGCTACGTGTTCTGGGACGTTGACGACACCGACTGGGATGCCGTTTACGATGAATACATGCCCAAATTCAACGCTTTGGATGCACAACACGAAGCTGGTCAAGATGTTACCTTAGACGAACTCAAGGAACTCTACATCGGTGCGATGGGTGGTTTGAGAGACCACCACATGGTGATTCAGATCAAAAACCTATTCCCTGCCGCAACCGACACGACAGAATCATTCGCAGTCACTCCCGGACAATACGAAGTGGAGAAAAGAGACTATTACAATGAATGGTCATTCTTCGAGCAAATACGTATCTATGCCTTCTTCCTGGAGGTTGGCTCACATTATGAGCTCGAAGCAAACGAGGTTTTTATGGGCAGGATTCCAGGCACCAGTCAAGTTGGACTTTTCGCTTATTGCCTTTTCAAGCTCCCCGACGGGCGCAAGATTCCCTACCTTTGGCAGTCATGCGCGGTCATCACACCCATCCTGAAAAGCGACGACCCGACCGTCCAAGAGGCCGCAGCCTTGTTTGAGCATTGGCTGACCGCCATCAAGGAAACGCCACGTGAACAACTGGCTGGCATCATCCTCGACAACCGCGCCAACAGTGGCGGCTTCCAAGACGACCTCGACTATCTCGTAGGTTCGTTCATCAATGAGCGCACCGAAATAATGCAAACCCGCTACAAAGAAGGCCCAGGACGGTATGAGCACTCTGCATGGACACCTTATTACATTGATCCACAGAGTCAATACCACCGCGACATCACCGCTGAGAATATCCCATACGTCGTCCTCTGCGACTTGAATTCTATCAGCATGGGCGAGATAGAAACCTCCATCATCAAGAAGGTATTACCCACGAGCCACACCATCGGCGAGCGTACCTACGGAGCCACTGGACCTCTACAACCCGCATCGAGCATCAACCTCAACTATGGCGGCCCCTTTGGCGATATTGAAACGATGCACCACTATGTCTACACTTCGACATTCGAGGCACGAATAAACGGCAAGGTGTTGGAAGGCACAGGCTACACGCCCGACCAAATCATACTGCGCAAAGACTACAACCTAGACATCAAGCCCCAACTTGACGCGGCTATCGAGTATATTAAGAACTATCATTAATTCTGTCACGCTACTCAAAGAAAACAATTCCAATTGAAAAAGGCGGGGGAAACCCCACCTTTTTCAATTATTATTCCTATCTTTGTCGCCTGTTAATGAATCAACTATGAAAAAAGCTCTTCTCCTTCTCCTTGCTATCTTTTTAGGCATTACCACACAAGCACAAGAATACCGCTTCAATACCAATCAAAACGGCTTTAGCATTAGCAGCCGTAACAACACGACTACAACCATCCGTCATAACATCAGTGCAATCACCCTTGAACAAGCTGACCGTGAAGGTTTGCAAGGACAATTCATCACCTTATCGGGCATTCATATCGCCAACCAAGCCGGCGCCCCCGACCTGCCGAGCGGCAGTACTTTGGTGGCCATTCCCAATGGTGCCACACCTTCCATCAGGATGGTGCGTTACCAAACGAAGACCATCCAGAACGTCGACCTTATCCCTGCTCCCCAACCGCAGTTGGACAACGACGACTCCCCTGCTATGTATCAGAAAGACATGGACATTTATAGCCGTAATGCCTTCTATCCGGCCACACCCTATCAAATCTCAGAAGTGATGACGGTGAGAGGCGTCGAGATGGTCGAAGTGGGCGTGATGCCTTTCCAATACAATCCCGTCACCAAGGAATTGATTGTGTATAGCAATATGGAGCTGGAACTTGACGTGGAAGGTGGAAACGGCACCTACGGCGACATCCGTTACCGTACCCCCGAATGGGACCAAATCCTGAGCGACATGCTCCTCAACCGTGAAGTCCTTCCAGAAGTGGATTACGGCGAGAGAAGACGCAAGCACTACGAAAACCGCGAAACAGGCTGCGAATACATGATCATCACTCCCGACAACGAAGACTTCATTCAATTAGCCGACAGCATCAAAAAGTTCAGGACTGAGCAAGGCATTCCCACTGAAATCTTTACCGTTTCGCAATGCGGTGGCAACGACCAGACCGCCATTCGAAACTTCATCCGCAATGCCTACAACACTTGGGACATGCCTCCTGCGGCTGTGCTTTTATTAGGCGACCACAACACTGATGGTACACAAGGCATCGTGTCCTACACTATGAACAACCACCCGGGCGGTGACAGCTACAACCCCTATATATCCGACCATATCTATTCTGTGATGGGCATCAACCATATGCCCCAAATCGTCCTAGGTCGTATCACGGGACGCAACTACGAAGAGATGTACCACATGATCAAAAAAGACCTCGACTATGAGCGTCAGCCTCCCATTGACCCCTACTTCTACGACCACCCTATCACTGCCATGGGATTCCAATTGGAGCGTTGGTTCCAACTTTGCTCGGAGGTAGTAAATGGTTTCTGGACTTACGAACTCGGCAAACAGCCCGTACGTCAGAATGCCATCTACCAAGGCACTCCTGGCAACCGCTGGTCAACCTACGAACACACCAACTCTGTACTCAACTATTTTGGCCCTTCGGGTTGTGGCTACATTCCACAAACCATGTCGCACCTCACCGACTGGAGTGCCACGGGCAACTCAGTGAACGAGGCCATCAACAAGGGAGCCTTCATCATCCAACACCGAGACCACGGTGCAGAAGAGGTTTGGGGCGAGCCCAGTTATGGCATCGGCTATATCAAACGACTGACTAACACCAATCTCACCTACGTCATGTCGAACAACTGCCTCACAGGCAGGTTCAATTATAGCGGAACTAGTGGCGAAGGCTGCTTCGCCGAAGTATTCCACCGTCACCAATACGGAGCCTTGGGACTCATTGCCGCCACCGAGGTCTCCTATTCTTTCGTCAATGACATCTACGTATGGGGCGCCTACGACAACATGTGGCCTGATTTCATGCCCACCTACGGCACACAGCATGCAACCAACTTCGTACGTCCCGCCTTCGGCAATGCCGCTGGAAAATACTTCTTAAGACAATCCTCATGGACAGAAGAAGACTGGAAAGAAATCACCTACTACCTTTTCCATCAGCATGGCGATGTCTATATGAACCTTTACACCGAAGTCCCACAAAAGCTTGAGGTAACCATGTTGCCAGTGCTTCCTGCTGGAAACGACCATTATACCGTGAAAGCCGACGAAGGAGCCACCATCTGCCTTACCGCAAACGGACAAATCATCGGCTTTGATACTGCCACGGGCGACACGCAACAAATACCGGTTACGCCACAAGAGGTAGGCACTCTCGTGAAACTCACCATCACCAAACAGGATTATTACCGTTACGAGCACTTCATTCAGACGATTTCAACAGAAGAGCCCTACTTGATTTTCGACGCCGTTGAAATCAATGATGAAGAAGGTAACGGTAACCATGTCCCTGATTACAACGAAAGCTGCAGTTTAGGCATCAATTTGCACAATGTGGGTTATTCCTTCATGAACGATTTTAACGTCACGCTCTCTTGCGACCATCCCGCAGTGGAAATCATACAGAACACATCATCCTATCATAGCATGAATGCCGATGAAACCCAGATACAAAACAGCGCTTTTACGGTACATTTCGGCGATGAACTTTACGACCAAGAAAAAGTGAAATTCTACCTCTTCATGGAGAACGCCGATTACTCTTTTATTGATAGCGTGATGCTTACCATTAAGGCACCCGACCTAAAAATTGTCGGCCTCAGTTTCACCGATCTTGATGGCACTTCGACTGATCGCCTCATGAAAGGACAATCCTCCTATTTGACTTTTGACATCGAGAATCAAGGAGAGAGCAAATCGATGGCTATTTCCAACAAATTGAAAGTGCTTGCTCCCTTCCTAAGCATTGAAGATGATGAATTCATCATTCCTGCCATTGATGCTGGAGCCACAAAACAAGCCGCTTTCCTTGCACATGTTGACAACGATGCCGTTGAAGGCATTCTCAAATACAGCCTGCAAGCCGAAAGTGGATTCCACAACGACAAGTTGGAAAGCCAGATTCCATTAGGCTATACCACAGAAGACTTTGAAGACGAATCTCTAAATGAAGATGTGCAATGGCTCTTGGGATCAGGCAACAGAGTATGGTATATCATAGAAGATTCCACAGCTCTAGGAGGTCATATCCTGCGCTCCCCAGCCATCAATACTGGCTCAGCAAATTTATATTTTTCCATCACTACCGAGGTCGACGACAAGATTTCTTTCCTGCGAAAGACACAAGCCCAAGGCGGCTCCAAACTCCAATTCTCTTTGAACGGTGATATGATTGACGAATGGGAAGGTCTTAGTGAATGGGAACAATCCGAATACTATTTGCCAGCTGGGAAAAACTTGATTCGTTTCATTTTCAAGAAAAATTCCTCTAGCGGTAGCGAAGACGATGTCGTGTACCTAGACCACATTCTCCTTCCACCTTTGTCCAAGATGGTACTCTTTGCAGGCGACAGCACCGAAGTATGCTCCAACGCTACTTTTACTCCCGATGCTTACATTTATAACCACAAGGATTTCATCTGGTCAACCAATGGTGATGGGACTTTTGATGACATTACTCTGGAACGACCAACCTACACTTTTGGTGAAAACGACAAGGTCGAAGGCAAAGTAGAGCTCACCATCACCGGCACCTCGTCGCGCAATGGAAACCAGCAAAGTAGCACGGTTAATGTTAATCTTCTTCCCACATTCGACCCAAGCTACAATCCCGCTGCACCCTCTGGAAAAACCGAGATTGACCTACGTTTAGACCGCCAAAGTGAGTACACAGCAGAGCAAGTCAGCGAGGTCATCTACACTTGGAGTATAGAGCCTGCTACAGCTGGCATCATCATCAGCGAAGACAACCATGTCAAAGTGGAATGGGATAGTGAATACCGTGGCCATGTCAGCATCAATTACCGTTATGAAAACCCATGCGGCTCCACTGCGATTTCAGAGTCTTTGAGTATCAACGTATTCAATTCCACGGGACTCAACGAGCAAGAAGCCTCATCATTCACAGTCTATCCCAACCCAACCGAAGGGATTATCCATCTCATTGCCTGCGAATCCATTCAAGGCAAGGCAATCGTTGAGGTATATGATTTACTTGGTGAACAGGTGATGGTCAAAGAGGTCAGCCTTATACAAAAGGGCGAATCCATAGCCCTCGACCTACATCATCTCGTTTCGGGATTGTATATCATCAAATTAAGCACCGAAAATGGCTGCTGCTCGAAGAAAGTAAGTGTCTGGTGATAATTATTGGAAAGGTTTTCCTATTTTTGCATCAGAATACAATCACAAATAGATACATCATGGTAAGCTACAAAGAATTAGGGCTCGTGAACACCCGTAAAATGTTCGCCAAGGCTGTGGACGGCGGCTATGCCATCCCCGCCTTCAACTTCAACAATATGGAACAACTGCAGGCCATCATCATGGCTGCCGTCGAGACCAAGTCGCCCGTCATCCTGCAAGTGTCGAAAGGCGCCCGCAACTACGCCAATCAGACCCTGCTGCGCTACATGGCCCAAGGTG
>CADBGN010000051.1 GCA_902794155.1 uncultured Bacteroidia bacterium | reverse complement strand
ATGGCGTGTATGCCCGTCAAGCTTTAATTGCATCAATCTTAGGACTTAAATAATCTGAACCATGGAAAAGAAAAAAGAATTGACAGTTTCCGCCATTGAGAATGGCACCGTCATCGACCATATTCCCGCCGACAAAGTGTTCCAAGTCGTCAAGATCCTGGGCTTGGACAAAGTCAGCACCCCGGTGTATTTCGGCATCAACGTAGAAAGCAAGAAATACGGCACCAAGGGCTTCATTAAAGCCTCCAATAAGTACTTCGAGTCGGAGGACGTGAACAAGATTGCCCTCGTCGCCCCTACTGCCTCCATCATCGAAATCAAGGACTTCGAGGTCGTCAACAAGCAGACGGTGACCATCCCTGACAGCATTGAGCACATTGTGAAGTGCTTCAACCCCAACTGCGTCACCAACAAGGAGCATGATGTGCCCACCAAGTTCACCGTCATCAAGGACGCTCAGGGCAACATCAAGTTGCACTGCCACTATTGCGAGAAAAACACCACACAAGACAAACTTGAATTCATTTAAGGACGGAGGACAAAAGACGGAGGACAGTCCCAAGTCCTAAGTCCCAAGTCCCTTATCAATCTAAATCATGAAAAAAGCTGTAATTATCATCGCCATTATCGTAGGCGTCATTCTCCTTTGGGGTTGGTCGGCCTACAATGGTCTCGTCGGCAAGCAGGAAGCCATGGCAAAGGCATGGGGACAGGTGGAGAACGTCTACCAACGCCGCGCCGACCTAATTCCCAACCTCGTCGCTGTTGTGAAAGACTACGCCGAATACGAACAAGGCACCATCCTTGCCGTCACCGAAGCCCGTGCCAAAGCCGCTGCAACCACGGTCAACACGGAGAATTTCGACGAGAACGAGATGAAGGCCTTTGATGCTGCCCAAGAGGAGTTGGGCAAATCCATGAACCGACTTCTGGTCTCCATCGAGAACTACCCAGACTTGAAGGCGAGTGAGAACTATCTCACCCTGCAAGCACAGCTAGAAGGCTGCGAAAACCGCATCCAGACCGAGCGTGAGCGCTTCAACGAAGCCGCCAAGGTTTACAACCAAAGCCTCCGCCGCTTCCCGACCAATTTGCTTGCCAAGATGTTTGGTTTCGAGAAACGGGCCTATTTTGAGGCAGATGCCGGTGCCGAAAAGGTCCCTGAGACTTTCTAATCACCAATCAACAAAAACAGAATCGGGCGAAACCCATTGGGTTCCGCCCGATTTCATTTCCGTGGAAGACTCATCTTCTTCTACTACACCCAAAACCACCTTTTTGAGGTTGATGGGAGGAGGAAATATCAATCATCTTGAAAACATTACCATTTGAACCTGGTAATGATTTGCTTATCAACCTATTATCATCTCCAATCAAGAGATAAAACGTGCAATCCAATGATGGGTCATACAGATTCAAAACATTTCCATTTCTTTTAAAAGTTCCTTTTGAAAAAGGACAATCTCTAAACCCAAAGCAATACGTATTGTTTTCATACACGTCTAAATCAAATGCAAACTTTATCGCCTTGTACTTTCCATACGTTAGATTATGTAATTCCTTATTCTGAACACTGTATCGATCGCGCTCCTCTTGAATATTAGCCTTGTTTATGTCTTCATCAATTCCACCAGGAATATCCGTGCGATAGGATGTTACAGGAAACATAAAGCACTTGCCTTTCATAAACCCAAAGCCTTTTTGCATCAACAATGTTTCATCGGCCAAAACCATTTCCATTTGATAATCGTGTAATGCATCCATCAAAACAACACGATCATCCTCGATCTTGTATTTACCATACGAGAGCACAACAACGTATACTATATCCTCCGTTTCTTGACTCGAAACTTCAATATAATAATCATCGCTGTCAATAAACTCAATAAAACAAGACAACCGTTCCTGTTCCATCTCCATTTCATAGGACTTACCAGCTACCGACGGCTGAGCAAAGCCATGCAAAGACGCCAATGCAACTATGCAAAACAACAACTTCTTCAACATAACAATCTATTTAGATGATTTACAATAACATGCAGCAAATATACAAAAATAACGCACCAATTGGTGCGTTATTATCAGTATCTGTACTTTTTTTCAGCTCATTAGTATACCATATTTAGAACTGGAAATAGATAAAGGGCTGGACGTCGCTGCTCTTGATTTGCAAGATGCATTGGATGAGGATAATAAAGGCCACCACCTTGACCAAAAACGGTGTGCGAATGTAAGCCCGTTCCACTTTGCCAAACTTCGACGAGGGAATGGCGTGAATGGCGACAGCCAACAAAAGCAACAGCACAAAGAGCTTGCGGGTCTCGAAGAAGACGGGCAGATAAGCAAGGTCGAACGAATTGAACACTTGGCCTATGATCTCCCAAGCTGTAGCAAAACTATCAGCGCGGAAGAAAATCCACAGGAAGATGACAAAATGCAAGGTGATAAACCAACCAACTATCCGAGCTATACGATACTCTTTAAGCTTTCCCTTGGTGATTTTTTGCCACAGCTTGTCGACGATAAGGCCCACACCATGCATGCCACCCCAGAAGATGAACTTCCAGTTGGCTCCGTGCCACAATCCACCAAGCAGCATGGTGATAAAGAGATTGAAATAGGTGCGGAATTTGCCCTTACGATTGCCGCCCAGTGGGATATACAGATAATCGCGCAACCACGACGAGAGACTGATGTGCCAACGCCGCCAGAAGTCGGTGAGCGAAGTGCTCTGGTAGGGCTTGTTGAAGTTGATGCCCAAGTCGAAGCCCATCATCTTGCCCATACCGATAGCCATGTCGGTATAACCCGAGAAGTCGCAATAGATCTGTATCGCATAACCATAGATGGCCATCAAAGTCTCCACGCCTGAATATGCTCCAGGATTGGCAAACACAAGGTCGTTGTATTGAGAGAGATAATCGGCCAAAATGGACTTTTTGAACAAGCCCATCATAATCAGGAAAAAGCCCTTCTCTATCTCATTACGGTTTAATACGATGTCTTTCTTCAGCTGGGGCAGGAAACTCTTTGCACGAACGATAGGTCCAGCCACCAGTTGCGGGAAGAAAGTGATATAGAAGGCATAGTCGAGAAAGTCCTTCTCCTCCTCCAACTCACGACGATAAACGTCGATGGCATAGCTCAACAGCTGGAAAGAATAGAAGGAGATACCCACCGGCAGCAGGATGTCCCAATGATGGAACTCCTTCCCAATGATCAAGAAGAAATTCTCGCCCAAGAAATTGGCATACTTGAAATAGCCCAAAACGCCTAAAACCACAGCAACAATGCCTGCGAGCCACCACTTGCGCCCGCCGCCTTCGCAACGACTCATGCGGCGCGTCATCAAATAGACCGCCACCAAAGTACCAATGAGCAGCAGCACAAAGATGCCGCTGGTTTTATAGTAGAAAAACAAGCTAAAAGCCAGCAGGAAGAGTGTGCGCGGCCTCTTGTGACGATAAACAGCCGCATAAATCGCCAGCACCAAGATGCCCAACACCAGAAACTCAAAACTGTTGAACAACAACGGAGCCTCTGGACGGTAGACAAAAATATCGTATAGCAATTCCTTGAAGTTCATTCTCTGACCATTTGCAGTATCGTCGTATGAGGGACTTTATTGTACTTTTGTTCCGGTGGCGTCATCTCAATGGGCGAATGGGCATCGCGACTGAGATAAACAGCGATGGAGTCCATCCACATGGAGGCCGATTCCCTCGTAGGATGTGCGCCGTCCTTATAGCGATCATATTTCAGCTTCTTCGACTCGAAATAGCGCGATTCACCCACATTGGTGACAATCATCTCATTGATGCCTGTATCTTCTTTCCAGTTGGGCGGGCCGACCCATACAAAAGGCGTCCTGCCAAGCTGTTTGACAATGTGTTTGACATAATCCGTACGCTTCTCAATGATGTCGCGCACGAAAAGCTCGTTAGCACCTATAGTCAACAAAACGTATGTAGGCTCATGCTTTTTGATGAAATAGGCTATGGTGTCGCTAGTGCCATATTGTTTGGTAGTGGCGCCATACCAAATCACACAGTACATGTCGTATCCGTTGGCTATGCAATAGTCGTTCAAGCGGATACGCAGATACTCGTTCATCGAATCGCCAATCAACAAGAAATGCACCTTTCCAGTGGAGTCGGTTGGCGACAAGGTGCTATCCACAACCTGTTCTTCAACCTCCAATGTATCAATGGTCTTCAAAGTATCCTGCTTGAGCGTATCACTAACGGCATACTTGGCAATGCTCATCTTCTTCAGGTCAAAAGAGACCAAAGTATCCTTGCTCAAGAAGGCATAGCATGAAAACAGCATCAAACTCACTACCATCAAGGCCAGATAGCCCCAATAGGAACGAGGGATGCGGCTGCGTCGCTTTGCGTTGTTGTCGGTCATCACTGATTCTTTTTCTGGCTAAAGAGCCAATGGAAGATTCCAGGAGTGGAAAAAGCCTGGTCCCAACACAAATGGCCCAATTGGGAATAGGTGACATACTTCAGCTTGGTGTTTCCTGCAGCCCGCAAAGCATTCACCATTTGTGCACTACGTATGGGTTTTACCAGTTTGTCCTTTTGCCCGTGAAACACGTATATGGGCATGTCTTTCATCCTTTTGGCGTAAGCGGGGTCGCCACCACCGCAGATGGCTATGCCAGCAGCAAAAGTCTCAGGACGACGTTGCAGTGCATCCCACACACCAAAGCCTCCCATCGAGATGCCACAAACATACACACGGTTAGGATCCGTAACACCACATCCATTGAGGCAATCTATCAAAGCAAACACGGCTTTCATTTGGGCAGTCGGTTCCGCTTCCATCTGGTGTTCGGGAAGTGTCCAATCGGTATTCACCCAACGCTGCTCATTCGGGCATTGAGGAACCAATAGGACAAACGGATATTGATTCGTCACCGAATCTTCGAGGAAAAAACGTATGCAATGAAAGAGCTGATTACTATTGTCATTGCCCCGCTCCCCTGCCCCATGCAAGAAAACCACGAGAGGAACAACCTCGGTCGTGGACTCGGCTTTCACGGAACGATAAAGTCGGTAAGGAAGCGTGTCATTGCCTTCCACATACCTCCCAGACTCAAACAGCGTCGTATCAGGGAATGGAGGAGCGACATTCTTATTCCCCTGTGCCCAAAGAGTGTTCCCGGTCAGCAATGCCAAGAACACAAAAAGGGCTGACAGCCTTGATGTGATGCTAAACATTCCCATTTATACTGAAATCAAGCCTGAGCCGTAGGAGCGCCCATGCTGAACGGAGCGATACCGCCACCGTCGGAGATGGTGCCAAACTGCTGCTCGTATTTGGCGATATTGTCGGCCAAAGCCTTGTACAGGCGCTTGGCATTCAAGGGATTCATGATCACTCTTGAACGAACCTTAGCCTTAGGCGTGCCCGGCATCATTTGGGCAAAATCGATAATAAACTCATTGGGTGAATGGGTGATGATGGCCAGATTGGAGTACTTTCCTTCTGCAACCTCGTCACTGATTTCGATATTCAATTGGTTTTTCTGATTGTTGTTTTCCATAATGTTATTGTAAGTAAGTATCTATTCAAATTTAAACTGTATTATTTAAGCTTCTTAGCTGTAAGCTATCAGCCATCAGCTATCAGCTCGGTAGCACCAAGGCTGACTGCTGATGGCTGACGGCCAAATTCTTCAGCCTTTTCTGTAAACTAATTCTGCTCATCTACTTATTAAAAAGCGGGGACAGCCGTCGGCCGTCCCCGCTTGATTCAACATGATTTAGAGAGCGGCCTTTTCTTGCAGCTCCTCGTACTCTTCACGAGAGCCCACAATCAAGTCCTCATACTCACGCAGACCTGTACCAGCAGGAATCTTATGACCTACGATCACATTCTCCTTCATGCCGAGCAGGAAGTCGCTCTTGGCAGCGATGGCAGCATTGGTCAGCACCTTGGTGGTCTCCTGGAAGGAGGCAGCCGAGATGAAGCTGTCGGTAGCCAATGCAGCACGGGTGATACCTTGCAGCACCTGCTTGGCAGTTGCAGGACGGGCAGGACGCACCTGAGGCAGTGTCAAGTCCTTACGTTTCAGGGCTGACTCTTCCTCACGAAGCTTCATAGCCGAAACAATTTCGCCCTTCATAAGCTTCTCGGAAGCGCCGTTGTCTTCCACAAAGAACTTACCATAGATGTCATCGTTCTCTTCTTGGAAAGTCAGCTTATTGACCAACTCGCCTTGCAGGAAACGAGTGTCGCCCGGATCGACGATCTCGACCTTACGCATCATTTGACGCACGATGACCTCAAAGTGCTTGTCGTTGATGACCACACCTTGCTGGCGGTACACGCTCTGAGCCTCATTGACGATGTATTCCTGCACCTTCATGGGTCCCATGATCTCCAAGATGCTGTTAGGAGTGATGACACCTTCGGAAAGCGGTTGACCTGCCTTCACGAAGTCGTTCTCCTGAGCCAGAATCTGCTTCGAAGTCGGGATGAGGTAACGTTTCTCCTCACCTGTCTTGGCCGTCACGACGACCTCACGGTTGCCGCGCTTCAGTTTCTTCTCGAGGTGGACGATACCGTCAATCTCGGAAACCACAGCTGGGTCGATGGAGTTACGGGCCTCAAACAGCTCCTGCACACGAGGCAGACCACCAGTAATATCGCCGCCGCCAGAGACGTTACGCGGGATACGCACCAGTTGGTCACCAGCGGTGATGGCATCGCCTTCGCCAACGATGACGTGGGCGTCGACAGGCAAGTCATAGGAAACCAAGGTCTCGCCGTTCTCATCAACGATGTCGATGAGCGGGTTCTTGGCGCCTCTCTTACCTTCGATGATGACACGCTCGATGAAGCCGGTCTCAGCGATGGTCTCGTTACGATAGGTAACACCTTCAATCACATTCTGGAAGCGGACTTTACCGCTGTGCTCAGAGATGATGGTGGCATTATAAGGATCCCATTCGCAAATCTTGTCGCCCTTCTTCACCTGATCGCCAGACTTGAAGAACAACTTGGCACCGTAAGGAACGTTGGTCGTCATCAAAACGACGTCGGTATGGTTGTCGTGCAGCTTCAATTCAGCCGAACGACCGATGACAATTTGATACTTGTCGCCATCCTTGTCGACCTCGACGGAACGAAGTTCGTCGATTTCGAGATAGCCGTCATACTTGGCTTCGGTGCTATTGGCCACCAGACCCTTTGAAGCCTTACCACCAGAGTGGAAAGTACGCAGGGTCAGCTGGGTACCAGGCTCACCGATGGACTGTGCGGCGATGACGCCCACAGCCTCACCTTTCTGCACCAGCTTGCTCGACGACAGGTTGCGGCCATAGCAGTTGGCACACACGCCACGCTTCGACTCGCAGGTCAGCACGGAACGGATTTCGACACTCTCAAGCGGCGATTCGTCGATGGCCTCAGCCAGGGCTTCGTTGAGCTCTTGTCCACTGGCAGCGATAAGTTCACCCGTCTGAGGATGGAACACATCGTGCAATGCCACACGACCGAGGATACGGTCGTACAACAAAGAGTGTTTGCCCGGCTCTTTGATCTCTTCACCACGCGAAATGGTCATACCACGGAGCGTGCCGCAGTCCTTCTCGGTGATGATGACATCGTGAGCCACGTCGACCAGACGACGGGTCAGGTAACCAGCGTCGGCGGTCTTCAGAGCGGTATCGGCCAAACCCTTACGAGCACCGTGGGTAGAGATGAAGTACTCCAACACGGACAGACCCTCTTGGAAGTTCGACAGAATCGGGTTCTCAATGATTTCGGAGCCGCCCGAGCCAGCCTTCATAGGCTTGGCCATCAAACCTCTCATGCCGCAAAGCTGCGACACCTGAGCTTCGGAACCACGAGCACCAGAGTGCAACATCATGTACACAGGATTGAAGCCTTGGTCGTCGCTCGACAACACCTTCATCACCTCTTGGGTCAGCTTGGCGTTGACGTCAGTCCAAAGGTCAACAATCTGGTTGTAACGTTCGTTGGGACCCATAAAGCCCATCTTCTCGAACTCACGGATCTCAGCGGCCTTAGCATTAGCATCAGAAATGAGGTTGCTCTTCATTTGAGGCACAAGGACATTGCCCAAGTTGAAGGACAAGCCACCCTTGTATGCCTGATAGTAACCCATGTTCTTGATGTCGTCAAGGAACTTGGTGGTAACGGCAGTGCCTTCCATACGCACCATGTCACCAACAATGCTACGGAGCGACTTCTTAGTCAATAGCTCGTTGATGAAGCCGTGGTCATCGGGCACCACTTGGTTGAAGATGACTCGACCCACAGTAGTCTCGATAAGCTTGGTGACAAGTTGGTCATTCTCGCGAACCTTGACACGCACCTTAATAATAGCGTGCATGTCGGCACGACCCTCATTGTGGGCAATAATCACCTCTTCCGGCGAATAGAACGACATGCCTTCACCCTTCACAGGATGCTCAGGCGTGCTCTTGCGCGGCTTGGTGATGTAGTACAGACCCAAAACCATGTCCTGCGAAGGCAGCGTAATAGGAGCGCCATTCGAGGGGTTCAGGATGTTGTGTGAAGCCAGCATCAAGATCTGGGCTTCGAGCACTGCGGCGTTGCCCAACGGTACGTGGACAGCCATCTGGTCACCGTCGAAGTCAGCGTTGAATGCCGTACACACCAAGGGGTGCAGACGGATTGCCTTACCTTCGATAAGCTTCGGTTGGAAGGCCTGGATACCCAGACGGTGCAGCGTAGGAGCACGGTTCAGCAGGATCGGATGACCCTTCAGGATATTTTCGAGGATGTCCCAAACAACGGGATCCTTGCGATCAACAATCTTCTTAGCCGACTTCACCGTCTTGACGATGCCACGCTCAATGAGCTTACGGATCACAAACGGCTTGAACAACTCGGCGGCCATGTCCTTAGGCAGACCGCATTCGTTCATGTTCAAGTCTGGACCAACAACGATAACGGAACGGCCAGAGTAGTCGACACGTTTACCCAGCAGGTTCTGACGGAAACGACCTTGCTTTCCTTTCAAGCTGTCGCTCAAGGACTTCAGCGGACGATTCGAGTCGGTCTTCACCGCGCTCGACTTACGTGAGTTATCAAACAACGAGTCGACGGCCTCTTGCAGCATACGTTTCTCGTTACGCATGATGACGTCAGGAGCGTTAATCTCAATCAAACGCTTCAGACGGTTGTTACGGATGATGACACGACGGTAGAGATCGTTCAAGTCGGAAGTGGCAAAACGGCCACCATCCAACGGGACGAGAGGACGCAGCTCCGGCGGAATCACTGGCACCACCTTCACAATCATCCATTCGGGACGATTCTCAATGTGGGTGTTGGCCTCTCTGAAAGCCTCGAACACTTGCAAGCGCTTCAGAAGCTCCTGCTTCTTCTGCTGAGCCTTCACTTCATTGGCTTCAGCACGCAGACGGTTGGCTTCCTCGTCGATGTTGAGGCGTGACAAAAGGTCGTAGATAGCCTCAGCACCCATCTTGGCAATAAACTTGTTAGGGTCATCCTCTGGCAGATACTGGTTCTCAATCGGTATCATCTCCATAAGGTCAAGATACTCTTCCTCAGTGAGGAATTCCAACTTCGTGACCTTACGGCCTTCGTTGTCGTTGGGAATCTCCTTGCCTTCAAGAATACCACCTTGGATCACGACATAGCGTTCGTAATAGATGATAGCATCGAGCTTCTTGGTAGGAATCCCGAGCAGGGCACCAATCTTATTGGGCAATGAACGGAAATACCAGATGTGGGCGACAGGAACCACCAACGAGATGTGACCCATACGCTCACGTCTGACCTTCTTCTCCGTTACCTCCACACCGCAGTGGTCGCAGATGATGTTCTTGTAACGGATTCTCTTGTACTTACCGCAGTGGCATTCCCAGTCCTTCACGGGACCAAAGATGCGCTCACAGAACAGACCATCGCGCTCGGGTTTATAAGTACGGTAGTTGATGGTTTCAGGTTTCAACACCTCTCCGTGTGAACGGGCAAGGATCGATTCCGGCGAAGCCAAACTCACCGTTATGCTAGCGAAGTTGCTATTGACTATATTGTTAGTTGCCATATTTCTGTTTGTTTTATCCTAGCATTATTAAACTTAATTCAAGACTTTGCCTTCCTTGTCCTTGAAGGTAATCTCCAAGCCTAATCCACGGAGTTCGTGGATCAAGACGTTGAAGGACTCAGGGATACCCGGAACAGGCATGTTGTCTCCCTTAACGATGGATTCGTATGCCTTTGCGCGACCATTCACGTCATCCGACTTCACAGTCAGAATTTCCTGAAGCACATTGCTGGCTCCGAAGGCCTCCAAGGCCCAAACTTCCATTTCACCGAAACGCTGGCCACCGAACTGAGCCTTACCGCCCAGAGGCTGCTGCGTAATCAGCGAGTATGGTCCGATGGAACGGGCATGCATCTTATCGTCGACCATGTGGTGCAACTTCAGCATATAGATGTAACCCACGGTGGCAGGCTGGTCGAAAGGCTCGCCCGTCTCACCGTCATAGAGTTGCATACGGCCATTGGCAGGCAAACCAGCCTTGGCCATGTACTCATTGATTTCGCTCAAGGTAGCACCATCGAAGATAGGTGTGGCGAACTTCAGTCCGAGCTCGTGACCTGCCCAGCCGAGCACAGTCTCATAAATCTGACCAAGGTTCATACGCGAAGGCACGTCCAGAGGGTTCAACACGATGTCGACCGGAGTGCCATCAGCCAGGAACGGCATGTCCTCGGCACGGACGATCTTAGAAACGATACCCTTGTTACCGTGACGACCGGCCATCTTGTCACCAATCATCAGCTTACGCTTCTTGGCAACATAGACCTTAGCCATTTGGACGATACCATTCGGCAGCTCGTCACCAACACTGGCCACGTACTTCTCACGGTTAAACTTACCTTCGATTTCCTTGAATTTCACTGTGTAGTTGTCAATGATAGCGCCAATCATCTTGTTGACCTTCTCGTCCGACGTCCACTTGTTCGGGTTAACCGACAAATAGTCGATGTCATAGAGAGCCTTGGCCGTGAACTTGGCTTTCTTGGGGATCAAGGTCTCCTTGAAGTTGTTCTGCACACCTGTAGAGATACGCCCATTCAACAACGTCATTAGTTTTTCGACCAACACATCCTTCAAAGCGGCTAGTTCCTTGTTGCAGGCGGCATCAATCTTTGCAATGTCTTCCTTGTCCTTGGCGCGAGCCTTACGGTCCTTTTGAAGACGCGAGAAGAGACGCTTGCCGATGACCACGCCCTTCATCGAAGGACCGGCCTTCAGTGAAGCATTCTTCACATCGCCAGCCTTATCGCCAAAGATAGCGCGAAGCAACTTTTCCTCAGGAGTAGGATCCGATTCACCCTTAGGCGTGATCTTACCAACCAAGATGTCGCCTTCCTTGACCTCAGCACCCACGCGGATGATACCGTGCTCGTCCAAATCCTTGGTGGCATCGGTGCTCACGTTCGGAATGTCGTTGGTCAACTCTTCCAAGCCACGTTTCGTGTCGCGCACCTCAAGGGTGAACTCCTCGATGTGGATAGAAGTGAACAGGTCCTCCTTTACGATGCGTTCCGAGATGACGATAGCGTCCTCATAGTTGTAACCCTTCCAAGGCATGAAGGCAACTTTCAGATTACGGCCCAGAGCCAGGTCTCCGTTCTGCGTGGCGTAGCCTTCCGTCAGGATCTGACCGAAGGTCACATGATCGCCACGACGCACGATAGGTTTGATGTTGATGCTCGTGTTCTGGTTGGTACGGGCGTACTTTGTGAGATAATAGGTCTTCACATCGTCGTCGAAGCTGACCAAACGTTGTTCATCCGTACGGTCATACTTGATCGTGATCTTCTTGGAGTCAACGAAGATGACCTCGCCTTCGCCTTCGGCAGTGATAAGAACGCGTGAATCCTTGGCAACAGAGCGTTCAATACCAGTGCCCACGATAGGACTTTCGGGATTCATCAAAGGTACAGCCTGACGCATCATGTTCGAACCCATCAAAGCACGGTTAGCGTCGTCGTGCTCCAGGAACGGGATCAAAGAAGCGGCGATGGAGGCAATCTGGTTGGGACCCACGTCCATCAGATTGATCTCCTCGGGCGAAACGATAGGATAGTCGGCGATATAACGCGCCTTGATATCCTTATCGGTAAATCTTCCCTCATCATCAACAGGTGTCGTAGCCTGAGCAATAATCTTATCTTCCTCAAGCTCGGCTGTCAGGTAAATCGGGTCGTTCTTGAAATCAACCACGCCATCCTTCACCTCGCGGTAAGGCGTTTCAATGAAGCCCAAGTTGTTGATCTTAGCGAACACGCAGAGTGACGAGATCAGACCGATGTTGGGGCCTTCAGGAGTCTCAATGGTACAAAGACGGCCATAGTGCGTGTAGTGCACGTCACGGACTTCGAAACCTGCACGGTCGCGCGACAGACCACCAGGACCCAAAGCGGAGATACGACGCTTATGCGTGATCTCAGAAAGCGGGTTGGTCTGGTCCATGAATTGCGACAACTGGTTGGTGCCGAAGAACGAGTTGATGACCGACGACAATGTCTTAGCGTTGATCAAGTCAATAGGCGTAAACACCTCGTTATCGCGCACATTCATACGTTCACGGATGGTACGGGACATACGAGCCAAACCTACGCCAAACTGAGCTTGCAACTGCTCGCCCACGGTGCGGATACGACGATTGCTCAAGTGGTCAATATCGTCGATTTCGGCCTTGCTGCTCAGCAGTTCGACCAAATATTTGATGATGGCGATGATGTCTTCCTTGGTCAAGACTTTAACGTCATCAGGGATGTCGAGGTTGAGCTTGCGATTGATGCGGTAGCGACCGACCAAGCCCAAATCATATCTCTTGTCGGAGAAAAACAGCTTGTCGATGATGCCACGGGCCGTTTCCTCATCGGGCGGCTCGGCGTTACGCAATTGGCGGTAGATATATTCGACTGCTTCTTTCTCTGAGTTACATGTATCTTTTTCTAAGGTCTTGAAAATGACTGAATAGTCAGAGATCCTATCATTCTCGTCACGTTCGGCCTCGCTGTGGAGCAGGATGGTCTTCACGCCGCTGTCCACAATCTTCTGGATGTGCTCTTCCTCGAGGACCACGTCACGGTCGATGATGACCTCGTTACGCTCGATGGAGACACATTCGCCCGTATCTTCGTTGACGAAGTCTTCGAAATACGTGTGCAGCACACGGGCAGCCAGCTTACGGCCCAAAACGCGCTTCAGGCCAGCCTTCGAGACCTTCACTTCCTCGGCGAGGTTGAAGATGTCGAGGATGTCCTTGTCGGTCTCATAGCCGATAGCGCGAAGCAAAGTGGTGATAGGTAATTTTTTCTTACGGTCGATGTAGGCATACATGACGTTGTTGATGTCGGTCGAGAACTCCATCCAAGAGCCCTTGAACGGGATGATACGGGCCGAATACAACATCGTGCCATTGGCATGTTGGCTCTGACCGAAGAACACACCGGGTGAACGGTGCAATTGTGAGACCACGACGCGTTCTGCTCCGTTGATGACGAAAGTGCCGCGAGGCGTCATATACGGGATCATGCCGAGATACACGTCTTGAACGACGGTCTCAAAGTCTTCGTGTTCCTCGTCGTTGCAGGAAAGCTTCAGCTTAGCCTTGAGGGGAACGCTATAGGTGAGTCCACGTTCGATGCACTCCTCAATGCTGTAACGGGGAGCGTCGATGTAGTAGTCGAGAAATTCGAGAGTAAAGTTGCCTCTTGCGTCGGAGATAGGGAAGTTTTCGGCGAAAACCTTGTAGAGGCCTTCGTTCTTTCTGTTGTCAGGATTGGTTTCCAGCTGGAAGAAATCCTGGAACGACTGAAGCTGAATATCCAGAAAATCAGGGTATTCGAAAGACTTCTTGATGGACGCGAAGCTTATTCTTTCAGTTGATTTTGTTGCCAAGGTGATATTGTTTTTAAGTGATGTAATGGGAAAGACGAACGAACGAAGAGAGGAAATTTCGCATAAAGCGAAAAATCGGCACAAACCTCAGCCCCTATTCGGGACTGAGGTTGAATGCCGTTATGAACGGGAATTGAATCCTTATTTCACTTCCACTTCTGCACCGGCCTCTTCGAGTTGAGCCTTCAGTGCATTAGCTTCGTCTTTGCTCACGCCTTCCTTCAGCGGTTTGGGAGCTGCGTCAACCAGTTCCTTGGCTTCCTTCAGGCCGAGGCTGGTGAGTTCCTTCACCAACTTCACGACAGCCAGCTTCTGAGCACCAGCGCTCTTCAGGATGACGTCGAAAGAAGTCTTTTCTTCAGCAGCGGCAGCGGCGCCACCAGCAGCAGGAGCAGCAACAGCAACAGCGGCGGCTGCGGGTTCAATACCGTATTCTTCCTTCAGGATGTTAGCGAGTTCGTTCACTTCCTTCACGGTAAGATTGACTAATTGTTCAGCAAAAGCTTTAAGATCTGCCATTTTTAATTCTATTTTAAATTGTTAATACTTGCTTTTAATGGTTTGAATGATACACATTCGATATATTATTCTGGTCTTTCGGACAGGGTTTCGAGAATACCGCTCAGCTTGTGTCCACCTGACTGCAGGCCGCTGATGACGTTCTTCATCGGCGATTGCAGCAAGGCAATGATGTCGGCGATGAGGTCGTTCTTCGACTTGATGTTGCAGAGAGCATCGATCATATCGTCGCCAATGTAGCAGCACTCCTCGATGAAAGCACCCTTCAGGATGGGACGGTCACTGGTCTTACGGAAATTCTTGATCAGCTTGGCGGGAGCGTTGCCGGTCTCGCAAAGCATCAATGCAGTTGATCCTTTCAGAACGTCGTACAGACCTTCGTAGTCCTTCTCCATTTGCTGCATAGCCTTATGGAGCAGAGCGTTCTTCACAACGATCATTTTCACACCACTGTTAAAGCACTGCCTTCTGAGCTGGCTGGTCTTCTCGGCATTGAGGTCGGAGACGTCGGTCAGGTAGAAGTTTGGGCAGGCCTTCAGTTCACTGAGTATGGAGTCGATGAGGACTTGTTTATCTTCTTTTCTCATTTCAACAAATTCCTTTCAATTTAGTTTGACACTGATTTGACATCGATCTGCACACCCGGGCTCATCGTGCTAGAGATATAGATGCTCTTCACATACGTACCTTTAGCAGCGGCTGGTTTCAACTTGATA
>CADBGN010000050.1 GCA_902794155.1 uncultured Bacteroidia bacterium | reverse complement strand
GCTTCGGCCAACGAGCCGACACCAGCTTCTTTCAGGATGCCGAGTGGGGTGGGACCCGTGACTGCGTCAGCGAAGAAGCCTTTGTCAAAGATAGGTGCGGCCTGCGGCCAGGTGGTCATGGCAGTCGGGAATGACACGAGCATGAACACACGGCCTACCAAGGCGGGGTTGAAGGGGTTCTTGCCCAAGCCTCCAAAGGCCATCTTGCCGATGCCGATAGCGACGATGCTACCCACGATGGCCATCCAGATGGGAAGGTTGGCAGGCACGTTGAAGGCCAACAAGAGACCCGTCAGTGCGGCCGAACCGTCGTTGATGGTCAAGGGACCTTTGATAAGGAATTTCTGAATGAGCCATTCGGTCAGCATGCAGGTGGCCATCGTGATGAGAGTCAGGCGAAGGGCATACCAGCCGAAATAGTAAATGGCCACAAGCAAGGCGGGAACCAAGGCGAGGAGCACTCGATACATGATCTTCCTCGTGTTTTCCGTCGAATGCACATGCGGCGAACCTGATATTGTGTATTTATTCATATTTCAAATTTAAGATTTAAAATTCAAAATTCATTTCTGATTACGCGCACGGATAATGGCACCGGTCTTGGCCTTGCCGTAACGGATGTAGTCGAGCAGCGGGATGTTGGCGGGGCAGGTGAACTCGCAGGATCCGCATTCGATGCAGTCCATGATGTGGTTCTTCTCGGTCTCGTCGAAATTGTTCTGCTTGGCCACCTTGTGGAGCAGGAAAGGTTGTAGACCCATGGGGCAGGCAATGGCACAACGGCCACAGCGGATGCAGTTGGTTTGACGACGGTCTTGTGCTTCCTTGAGGGTCATCAGCAGGATGCCCGATGTGCCCTTCATGCAGGGGAAGTTGGTGACCGACACTGACTTGCCCATCATAGGGCCGCCGTTGATGACGTCGGTGATGTCCTCCGGCAGACCGCCAGCGGCCTCAATGAGGAGGTCGGCAGGGGTGCCGAAACGCACGCGGAAGTTGCCCGGGTTTTTGACCGACTTGCCCGTGACGGTGACGATACGCTCAATCAAGGGCTTGTTCTTCTGCACGGCTTCGTAGATGGCAAAGGTTGAGGCTACGTTGACCACGACGCATCCCGTCTCAATGGGCAGCTTGCCTGACGGCACCTCGCGGCCAGTGATGGCCTTGATGATCTGCTTTTCACCGCCTTGTGGGTATTTGGTCTTCAAAGGTTGCACCTCGATGCCTGCATAGAGGTCCTTGTGCTCATTGATGGTCTTCTCAAGCAGCTCGATAGCCTCCATCTTGTTGGTCTCGATGCCGATGATGCCTTTATCAGTGCCTACGCCTTTCATCACGATCTTAACGCCCATGAGGAACTCTTGGGTCTTTTCCAAAAGCAGTCGGAAGTCGCAAGTCAGGTAAGGCTCACATTCAGCCGCGTTGATGATGACATATTCGGCTTTTTTGCCTTCGGGAACCATCATCTTGATATGGGTGGGGAAGGTGGCACCGCCCATGCCGACGATACCGCATTCCTTGACTTTATCGATGATTTGTTTGGAGTCCAGCTTAATGTCGGTGAGCAGCTCATCGGTGACGAGGATACCCTCGGCCCATTCGTCTTGCTCTTCACGGTCGATGAAAACGGCGGGCTTGTAGTAACCCGTGTGGTCCATCACCACGTCGACTTTAGCGACGGTGCCGGTGGCAGGGGAGTGGACGTTGGCAGAGACGAAGCCCTTGGCCGTGCCGATGAGCTGACCCGTCAGCACGCGGTCACCTTTGTTGACGATGCATTCAGCCGGTGCGCCGAGGCATTGTCCGAGCGGGACGATGATCTGCTTGGGCATCGGGAAGTCTTGTATGGGTTGGTGTGCCGAGATTTTGTTCTCTTCGGGATGCACGCCGCCCTTTTTGAAAGTCTTTATAGGGTTCATGCTGTGACGGTGTTTTCAGGTTTGACTTCGGTTTTCACTTCCACAGGCTTGGCCTCGGTTTGAGGTTTCACGGCTGGTTCGGCTCCTTGAAGGGCCTTTGGGTCTTCAGCCTTAGGCGTCGGGAAGTTGATGGTGTGAATGGCGCCACGAGGACAGACTTTGGCGCACTTGCCACAGGCCTTGCACTTGGCGGGGTCGATGTAGGCTAGGTTGCCACGCATCTCGATAGCCTCGAAAGGGCATTCCTTCAAGCACTTCTGGCAACCGATACAACCTACTGAGCAGTTCTTGACCACCAAGGCACCCTTGTCGGTGTTGGAGCAGCACACATAGACGCGGCGGTCTTTCTTGCCACGCGGACGGATCTCGATGATGCCGCGCGGGCAGGTCTTGGCGCATACGCCGCAACCCACGCACTTGTCGGGGTCGACAACGGGCAGCCCCGTCTCCTTGTCGATGTGCAGCGCTCCGAAGTTACATTTCTTCACGCAGTCGCCAAGTCCCATACAGCCTTTCGAACAGCCGCCTTTGCCAGCGTAGAGGGTGCTGGCGAAAGCGCAAATGTCGGCGCCTTCATAATGCACCTTGGCGGGTGAGTTCTGGCAACTGCCATTACAGCGCACCACGGCAATCTTGGGTTCGAAGGTCCCAGCGGTCAATCCAAGTACCGCAGCCACCTTACCCATGTCGGTGCCAGGACAGGCCAATCCGTCGATGTTGCCTTTCTCGGCGGCTTGCTTCACACAAGCCTCGGCCAAGGCACGGCAGCCCGCAAAGCCGCAGCCGCCACAGTTGGCGCCAGGCAGACAGGCCTCCGCTTCATCAATCAAAGGGTTCTCTTCCACCTTGAACTTCTGTGCAACGATGTACAGAACCACGGCAAGCACGCCGCCCAGGATTCCGAGAACCGCAAGGGAAATTAGTAAAGTATTACTCATCTGTATAGAATTTTGAGTTTGTTTTCGATTTCAAACCTGCAAAAATACGGAAACTCCTTTTTTTGACAAAGGATTTTTTCGGTTTTTTATTCAATGGTATATTCGAACCGTTTCTTGAGTTGGTCGCGCTTTAGGTAAAGCACAATATAATAAGGTACAAGCGCAACGATGCTGATGAGTGCGGCGAGGCCTTCATTCATGCCTAGTCCTAGGCAGGCGAAAAGCACGGCCAAAAGCAAAACTATCGGGATCAGATACGCCAAGATGGCCGCTTTGTTGCCTTGCCCAATGGCCATCCTGACATTGACCCTCTGGTTGAGGACAAAGGCTCTGTTTTTTGGACGTGGCACGGTGAGGATCTTTTCGGCTTTTTCGCCCATGCCGCAGGCACTCTTGGCGTGACATGCGGCGCATGCGCTCTGTGCCAGTATCTTGATTTCTAGTTCGTCGTCGGTGATTTTGGTGACGACACCCTCGTGGGAGATGGTTTCTGCGTTTTTCATGCCGCAAAATTACTTTTTTTTCACCATTCAACCAAAAACCATTATTTTTGCAGGTTATAATCATTGCATTATGCCCCAAAAAGAAAAGAAAGACGGTAAGCTGAAGACCTGGTTTCAGGCCAAGGTGAAGGCGGTGACGGGTTGGTACAACAAGGACGACAACTTCCTGCGAAGGGTACGTTTCCCTGGTACCAGGTTGCCTCTCTTGACGGTGTTGATTAACTTCCTCAAGCTGTTCACCAAAGGCCGTACCATCGATCGTGCCGCTGGCGTGGCGTTCAACTTTTTCGTGGCTTTGTTCCCGCTGGTTCTGTTCTTCTTCACGCTGATACCCTATATTCCTATTCCTCACCTCTACGAGCGCGTGATGATGCTCCTTAACGACTTTCTCATTCCTTCTGGAACGCTCGACTTCGTGAAAGAAACCATCGATGGCATCATGAAACAACCGCACGATGGCTTGCTCTCCATCAGTATTGTTTTGTGTTTGATTTTCGGTTCAGGAGGTGTCGTAGCATTCTTTAATGGCTTCCGCAATGTGTATGCCGATTATGTCACTTCGAGAGGCTTGGGCGTTAAGGGATGGATTATCCAACGCATTTTTGCTCTTGTCATGCTCATCGTTATTGGTTTGCTAATCATCATTTCGGTGCTGCTGATTTCGTTGGGTGGCAGGGCCATCAAATATTTGGTGGACAGCAATATCATTGAATGGGGCTCGTTCACCTACTTCCTGTTCATCGTATTGCGATGGGTGGTCGGTATCTTTGCCCTGAGTTTCGGTATCTCGTTGCTGTATTATTTTGGCAATGTGAGGTTCAACGAGCACTACCGTAAGGAACTCAAGCGCCCGAGGGCAAGCGGAAAGAAATATCGCGAGTTTGTCATCTTTAGTCCTGGTACGATACTCGCTACCACGCTCTTCATCCTTGGTACAGTGGCCTTCAACACATACATTTCCAACTTTTCACGCTACAACGTGCTGTATGGCTCTATCGGCACACTCATCATTCTCTTGCTTTGGATTTGGGTCGTTGCTATCTTGATTTTGGCCGGCAACGATTTGAACTCTGGTATCCGCCGCGAGGCCATGAAGCTGAGCTCAGCCGAGGATGAGACACGACGCAAGAAGATTGTCATCGATGACTTGAGGAAGCATATCGTGGCTTATCAAGCCGCCAATGAGAGTAGGAATGCCAGAATCGAGGAATTGAAAAAGGCGGTCGAAGAAAAACAAGCCTTGATCCAGGATATGGAGGAGAAGAAAAAAGATTATGAGTTGATTATCAAGGCGTATCAAGACTATGCTGAGCACGAACGCCAGAGTTCCGACGAACAATACAATATAGGCTTCGAAGAAGAAGATGAGGCCAATGAGCCAGTATACCAAGATTAGACTGTTGTCATGGGTATCGTAGCACGACAGAGCATTAAGGGTACACTAGCCACCTATATTGGGGTGGCGGTGGGCATTGTCACGACCTTCTTCGTGCAGACCAAATACCTGACCACGGAAGAGATCGGCCTTGTCGACGTGCTTCTCCAGTCCGCTCTGCTTTTTTCTGGGTTGGCGCAGTTGGGCACCAACACCTCGGCGATGCGCTATTATCCCTATTTCAAGGATGAGGAACACCGCGATCACGGCTTCTTCGGCTGGACGCTCATTGTTCCCTTGATCGGTTTTGCCATTTTCCTTGGCTGTTTCTTTGCCCTTCGCAGTCCTATAGCCTCGTTTTTTTCCGAGAAGTCGGCATTGTTCATTGATTACATCTATTATGTGATCCCGCTGGCTTTCTTTATGCTCTACATCTCGGTGTTCGAGACCAACTCCAACCTGCTGATGCGCATCGTGGTGCCACGCTTCATCCGCGAGGTGGGTTTGCGTGTGATGACGCTGGTCATCTATCTGCTCTATGGCTTCCATGTCCTCTCGCTCACGGGCATGGTCGTCGCGTTCTGTGTGTCATACGGTTTGGCCACAATAATCAACATCGTCTATTTGTTGACCTTGCATCGGGTTTCTTTCCGCATCGAGAAGAAGTATATCACACCTAAGCTGAAACGCGACTTCCTCATTTACACGGTTTTCCTCATTACTTCCGCCTTGGCAGGCAATATTACGCCACTGCTTAACCGTTATTTCGTCGCAGGCAAGCAGGGTCTTGCCGTGGGTGGTATCTTGACCATTGCCATCTATATCGCAACTTTAGTCGAAATGCCCTATCGGTCGTTGGGCTCCATCAGCAAGCCGCAGATTTCTCAGGCTATGGCGGATGGCAACGTAAAGGAAGCTGATCGCATCTGCAAAAGCGTTGCCTTGCACCAGTTCCTTGCAGGGGCTCTAGTATTTTTCTTCATTTGGATCAATATCGACACGGTTTTTGCTCTGTTGCCCAATGGTGAAGTGTTTGCTGCGGGCAAATGGGCTGTGCTCATTTTGGGACTCAGCCGATTGGTCAATTCGACACTAAATGTCGGAACTACGGTGCTGAGCTATTCTAAAATCTACTATTACTCCTTGTTTTTCACCATCTTGCTGACCGTTTTGGCCTGGTGGCTCAATGCACGTTGGGTAGGTGAGTGGGGCGTCAATGGTGCGGCGTTTGCCACCTTGGTGGCTTATTTGGTGCATTATACGCTTCTCTTGGCCTTGATTCGCTGGAAAATTGGCACATTGCCTTTGTCGGCAAAACAATTGCTTGTCCTTTTGGTTGTGGGCGTCATGTTTGGCCTCGATTGGCTTTGGTCGAAGACGTTGACAACATGGTTTGTTGGACAATTTGACAATCAAGTTATCGGCATGGTTGTCGACTCGTTGCTGAAGTCCGTAGTCTTTCTTGTGTTAGGGCTGTTTGCTGTTTATAAACTGAAGATTTCCCAGTCGGTGAATAGCTTAATTGACAAAGGCCTGTGTTGGATTCACCTGAAGCGATAACCATAGGTGGTTTCAAAAGTGGTAACTTTAGGTCGTTATGGGGCCTTCACTTTCCCCGGATGGCCGATAAGGCTTCGCGTAGTTGGCTGCTGCTGGTGCCTTGTGTGTAAGGGAAATAGATGATTTTCACGCCTTTGTCAGCAAAAATCTGTTCGTATCGGTTGAAGCGTTCGGTGCCCTTGTAATCAGATCCAACAAAGAGATAATCGTATTTCACAATGCCTTTGAGGTAAACATCGCAGTCTTCTTTTTCAGAAGGAATTACTTGGTCGACATACTTGATGCTTTTGATGATTTCGCAACGTTCATCGAAAGAAATGAATGTCGATTTGCCTTTGTGTGAAGCGTCCTTGTGCACACCTACAACGAGATAGTCACAGTGTTGTTTGGCGCGGCGCAAAAGGTTCAGATGACCAATGTGAAACAGATCGAAAGTGCCACTTAAATAGCCGATTTTCAACTGTGGCTTGCTACTGATACGACCGCTTTCCATCTTGTATTGGTAGCTTTGCAAGCCAAATTGATGAGGGTCTTGACGATAGCGTTCAATCACACCGCGAAAAACTTCTTCATATTCTGGAATATAAAGTGTTTGTCTTTCCTCCATCTTTCCAAGGATAGCTTGTGCTAAGGCTTCTGTTTTGCTCAGGTCGTTGTCGCCGCCATTAAACTTTGTGCCTTTAATGGAACCTGGAGACACATTCAGGATTCGGTTTTCAGTGCCTGCCATTTCCAATTCGATGTTCAGGCTCTCAATGGCATTGCACACGGCAGCTTTTGTAGCTCCGTAAGTGGCAAATAGGGGAGAACTGATTAGCCCTGCAATGCTTCCCATCACGGCGCAATGGAATGGAGCCTTTCCTTTCATTTTTGGGAAGAAGAAATGCAACACTTTTATGACGGCAATGCTATTGACCTGGAAGCTGTTCTGGATTTCTTGTTCCAAGATACCCTCGAAAGGTGAGATTCGGCCAAATCCAGCTGTGATGATGAGCGTGTCGATGTCTTTGAATTGTGCAAGGAACGAAAAGTCCGAGTCAAGAAGGTTGGCCTGACAAAAAAGAATATTGTTGTAATCATCCAGCATGTCATTCTTTACCTTGTCGACCACATGGACGAGAATGTCTTTTTTCTGCAATTCCATCGCGATGGCCAAACCAATGCCGTTGCTTCCTCCAATTACCAGTGCTTCTTTCATGGTTTCATGAATGTGTTGTAAAGAGGTGCAAAATTAGGAAAAAAAGACATGAGAACGCTATTTTTGCCTATATTTGCACTCAAAATATGTTCGGGATATGATAGACACCGGGAAGCTTAAGGAAAAGTATTCACCCGAAGGTTCTGTTCTGAGGAATCTTCAACTTGAGATGTTGGACGAGCTCTTACAGTTGGACAAGGTGTGCAAAGAAAACGGGTTGACCTACTATTTAAGTAGTGGTACGGCTTTAGGAGCAGTGCGTCATCACGCTTTCATTCCCTGGGACGATGATCTGGACATTGCACTTCCCGAAAAGGATTATCGGAAACTGGTTGCCATTTTACGTGATTTCCATTCCGATGAATATGTGCTCCATGACCGTCATTCCGATTTCAACTATATCAACGGTTTTCCAAAATTCAGAAAAAAAGAAGGTGATTTATTGGGGTCGTTTCCGCAACGTGGCAAATTCTATAAATACAAAGGGACAGGCGTGGATATCTTTTGCGTGGCGAAAAACAGTTTCATACGGGCTTATGTGTGTGCCAAGTTGCGCGTCGCTCTTTTGCATTGGCTTTATAAGATTAAAAACGATGGGATGCGAAAGGTTTTGACGCGAGTCAATTGGATGGTTTACCTCTGCTTGGTGCCACTAACTTGGCCGTTGAATGTCTTCCGCAAGAAAGGTGAGTTGCATTACGGCCTTGGTCAGGGTTTTTCAAAGCATTACTTGTGGGAACATGAGATTTTTCCAGTGGGGGAGACTTTGTTTGAGTCGATTCTGTTACCCATTCCCCGTGATGCAGATGCTTATTTAACGCATATTTACGGTGATTGGCGGCAATTGCCTTCGCAGGACGAAATTGAGAGAACGGTGCATAACCAGTATTTAGTGGGAAAATGATGATTTAATAGTTCAACAATGAAGTTCTTGGCACATTTGATCTGCTTTTGCGTTTATCCTTTTTCCTTCCTTTTTCCGCGAAGGAAGAAAAGGTGGGCTTTTGGTAGTTTCCGAGGCGCCTTCAACGATAATGCCAAGTATCTGTTCATCCATGTGTCGGAGAAGATGACAGAAATCGATAGCGTATGGCTTAGCATGAACAAGTCCACAGTACAGGAAATCAGAACTAAAGGGTTGGTAGCCTTTCATGTCTTGAGCCCTAGGGGAATTTGGTATGCTTTGACATCGAAATACTGGTTCTTCAATGCCTATTCGTCCGACATTATGTTTTGTCTTTCTGGAGGAGCCAAGTTGGTCAACCTGTGGCATGGTCTGCCAATGAAGCGCATCGAGTTCGACATTACATCGGGGCCCTTGGCTGATAGGTACGTGAAACGCTCGTTGAAAGAACGTTTTTATCATCCAGAAAATTTTCAACGTCCTGATTATCTGCTTGCTGCTTCACCCTTCTTTTCCGAAACTTTTGCCCGTTCCTTCCGCATTCCTGTCGAACAATGCCTATTGATGGGGTATCCGCGTAATGTCATTTTGAATTGTTCAGAGGCTGAAAGGATGCGTTTTATCGAGAAGTATGAACCTGTTACTACAAAGACGTTGGTTTCCAAGCTTAAAGGAGGCTCCTATGACAATGTTTTCATTTATCTGCCTACTTGGAGAGATTCGCAGCGCGATTTCTTTTCGCACGACTTCGACTTGAAAGCTTTGGATGAAACACTTCGGCAGTGTAATGCATTGCTGCTGCTTAAACCTCATGTCAATGTCGAAGTTGAAGCGAGCACGGTTGAAGGACTGACGAATGTCGAATTTGTACAATCTAATGTTGACATTTACCCTGTTTTGCCTTATACTGATGTTCTGATTACAGACTATTCTTCCGTTTTGTATGACTATGTCTTGATGGAACAAAAAGGCATGATTCTTTATCTGTATGATTTCCAGGAATATGAGAAAGAGAGAAACTTTACTCGTGCTTTCGACGATTTGGCATTTGGAAAACGGGTATTCGATTTTGCTTCTTTGTTGACGACCATTCGTGAAGGTAATTATATGATGGAAGAAGATGAAAGGAAAGCCTTTGCATGTAAGTGTTGGGGTCTTGACTCGAAAAATGCCAGTGAAAGCATTGGACTATTCATTCAAAAGGCCTGAAGTCACTTTCCTTCTAAAAGTGAAAAGAATGTTGCCTCTTTCAAATTGCCCTTTGATGGCAAAGCCAAGCCACAGGACGGCAGTTCCTCCCCATTTGACAAGCTCTGAAAAAAGCCTCTTCAAATACTTCCATTTCGAAACGCCCAATGTTCTGATCCTCTCGCTGCGTCCTACACCTTCACCCAAACGTTTCACGTAATCCTTGGTGGTTCGTGTCGGTGGAATCACGTGTTGTACGACCACATCGGGGAAGTAGTAAATGTTGCCACCTTGCTGACGGATGCGTTCAAAAAGGTCTTTCTCTTCGCCGCCCATCAGGTTCTTTTTGCTACGACCTAATTGCGTGTTAAAGACACCTGTTTTTTCTATCATCGCTTTCCTGATGCCCATGTTGGCGCCAATGGGGAAGGCTTTGCCCTCAAATTGGCAAACTTTGTCACCCATGTCGATGGCCGATACCCATGAATAGTTCCATTTGGAGAGCCATCTTGGAGTTTCACCCGACTCGAACACTGGGTCGATCTTTCCACCGAAGGCGTCAGCATCGGGATGTTCACTAAGTTGCTGGTGCAGGCTCTTCAAGTAGTCTTGCTGTATGTAGGAGTCATCATCCAAAAAGAGTAAAGTATCACCACGGCTTTCTTTGATACCTCGGTTTCGAGCGAATGACAATCCTTGATTGGTCTCAACAAAATAGCGAAAATTTACATTGGGATAGTCGTTCTCAAACTTTTGGCATTCGGCCTCTGTGTTATCGGTCGACATGTTGTTGACCAAGATGATTTCGTATGCTTCTGCCGGGAAACCGTTTTCGGCGATGCAGCGAAGTGCACCATAAAGGTATTTGTCGCGGTTATATGTGCAGACAATGATGGAGAGCATATGTCATTCTTTTGTCGAAGCTTTTTGCTTCTTCAGCGAGAAGATGACGGCACCAACGGCGGCAAGCAGAATGGCCAACGAACTAATCAACGAAATTGTGCCCCCAACTTTCCATACTTTTGGCTCGTAGAACATCATGATTTCATGCCGTCCAGCAGGAATCATGGCAGCACGTAGCAAGTAATTGGCACGCAGCAGCGGGCTCTCTTGTCCATCAATTAGCATCGTCCAGCCTTTGCTAGTCCAGATTTCGGAGAAGACCACCAGTTTGTCTTCGTTTGCCGAGAAAGTGTAAGTCAGTTGGTTGGGCTTGTAATCTGTCATGGTGATAGAACCTTCCATGTCCTTGGCCTTATATCCTTTTACTTGTTGTTCAAACTCTTTGCCTATGATTGCAGTGTGAAGCATGTCGGTGGTAGCCAAAGCGTTGAATTCTTCATTAGGTGTGTTGGCCATCTTGACGTCGTTCACCATCCATGCGTTGCCGAAGGCAAACTGGTTTTCAAATGGCTGACTCTGTGGGTTGAAGATGATATATTTGGTGTTCAACATGTTAAGCACTTCCTGCTGGGACAACTGTCTAGTCATGTCTTCGGCGGTCTTCGCGCTACGGAGTTGGTTGAGCCCGGGGCCGAGATATTGGGTGATGACGTCTTGGTAACGACGGAGCTTGGCGCCCGAGTAGCCGCCAATCGATTTGTGGAAATAGCAGGTGCTGGCATCGTTGAACATGTCTCTGGTAATGTCGGCCACCCTATAGCTCAAAGCCTTGTCGTTGAGGATGTATTGGCTGGCAGGAGAAGCCACAAAGGGTTTGTCGAACTTCGCCTTGTCGATGAAGTTGTCGTTGTTGAGGTAACGCTTGTCGATGGGGAACATGTCGACAAGGATGAGCGCTGCTAGGATGACAAAAGCGGGGACGGCTTTCAGCTTGCCTTTGACGTAGAGGAACAGCGGCACGGCAGCTAGGATAATGAAGATGAGGCTGCGCAGGGCATCCTTGCGGAAGATGGCCACGCGGACGTTTTCAAGCTGCGATGCAAACTGGGCGTAGATGGCGCCATCCTTGCCCGCACTCATCGACGCGAATTGTTTGGCTTCTTCTTGGCTGAGGAAGTTGAAGAATGTCTTGGGCATGAGGTAGAAGAGGAGGCAGAAGCCTGCAGTGACACCCATGGCGATGAAGAATTTCGTCATATTCTTCTTGGCGTTCTCAGTACTCTTGACCATCTCGGCCAAGCCTAAGAAACCCAACAAAGGCATGGTCACCTCGGCGATGACCAAGGTCATGCTAACGGCCCGGAACTTGTCGTAGCCGGGAATGTAGTCCAGGAAGAAGTTGGTGAATCCCATGAAGTTCTTGCCCCAACTGAGTAGGATGGAGAGCAAGGTGGCAATCAGCAAGGCCCATTTCAGCTTCCCTTTCACTGTCAAGGCGCCCAAAACGAAGAGAAACACCACGATGGCACCTACATAGACTGGGCCACTGGTACCAGGCTGGTCGCCCCAGTAAGCGTTGCTCTGCGCAATGCTTTCCTTGAATCGACCGTCGACCTTTTCTAATACTGGGTTTTGCTTTCCAATATAGGCAGATGCTCCACCTTTGGCGTTGGGAATCATAAGGCTCCATGTCTCGCCTTTGCCGTAGCTCCACTGCGTGATGTAGTCACGTTCAAGGCCTTTGGTTTGATTTGCTTCGTTGCTGGTCAGAACGGGTTTGCCACGGGTCGTTTCCTTTCCGAATTCGTAGTTGGCGTATAGCTTGGTGGAGAAGGTGAGGACGCTAATGACGGCCACCAAAACCAACATCAGGCTTGCCTTGACGAAATGCAGCAGTTTCTTCTGTCGGATATCGGAGATGAACTCTGCAATGACGATGACGACGAGGATCAGTACGAGATAATAGGTGATTTGTAAGTGGTTGGCATACAACTCCAAAGAAGCGGCGATGGCGGTCAACACCAGGCCCCACAGGTATTTGCCTTTATAGGTCAGCAACACGCCGGCGATGACGGGAGCCATATAGGCCATGGCGACGGCTTTGGCGTTGTGGCCTGCGCCGATGATGATGTAGAGGTAGGAAGTGAACCCGTATGCGATGGCTCCCAAGGCACTCACCCATACTCCGACGTCCAGGACAAGCAAGAGGATGAAGAAACCTAACATGCTGATAAACACGCTTCCCAATGGACTGGGTAGACCTATGGACAGCACTTTATGGACATATTGGAAGAGGTTGGTCTTTTGTGGTGCTGAGATGTTCCATGCGGGCATGCCGCTGAAGGCCGAGTTGGTCCAAAGTGCGGTTTCGCCCGTGCTTTCGCGGTACTGCGTCAGCTCCTGGGCCATGCCTTTGTGCATCTCCATATCGTGTTGCTTTACGCGTTTGCCTTGCATGACGGGGTAGAAGTATACCCAAGAGATGACCGCAAAAGCAAGAATGGCGATGATATAATGCCAAACCTTGGGCTTTTGGGCTTGCTGAAGGGCTGTGGCCAGGGTGGTTTCGTTCGTTTTGTTTGTATTCTTCATAGTTTGGATTGTTTATTCAACTTCTTCAAAATCAGTATATTCTCCTATATTTGGATTGATGCGGGGATTCTTCGGCGTTTCTGTTTCTGTATTTGTCCTTTCCTGTCCGAATTGCTCCAACTGTTCTTCGAACTTTCTCATTTTTCTTCTAAATACCCACTTGATAATCAGATAGAAAACGTAGAAAATCAGAACAGCGATTAGCAGTATTTTCCAGAATGCCCCCATGGTTTATTTAAATAAGGTGCTGCGAAATTACGATTTTTCCATTTGCGATGACCGTTTTTTCCTGAAAAACGCTCCGATGAACCCAAGGCCATAGCCGAAGAGCTGGCAGTAGGCTGCTGGAACTGAGAGTAATGCGACTTTCAGGTTCTTGTTTTTGATGAGTGAGTCAACAATTACCATCATAGCATAGAGTAGGATGGGCGCGAGCCATAGCAAAGCCCACCACGAGAACCTTCCCGTAAGGATAAAAGCCAAAATGAGATGCACCAAGCAAGCCAACACCAGCAAAACATTGCCGACCACAAAGACAGCGGGCAATAGGTGGACGATTTTGAAGGTCTCGGGGTATTTGTCCTTTAGGACGATACGCGCCTCACCCGAGTGCTTCACTTGGCGGAAAAACGAGCTGAACTTGACACGTCGTTTGTGATAGACGAAGGCCTCAGGGAAGAGACGACAGCTGTATCCTCCGTTGAAGATCCTGGTGCTCAGGTCGATGTCCTCGCCATAACGCATGGGAGCGAAGCCGCCCAAGGCTTCGTAAACATTTTTCCTGATGCCTAGGTTGAAGCTGCGAGGGTAGAACTTATCCATCTTCTTTTTGCCGCCACGAATGCCACCCGTGGTGAAAAATGAGGTCATCGAATAGTTGATGGCTTTTTGTATGGGCGTGAACGAGGCATGGGCACGGTCGGGACCTCCGAAGGCGTCGCAAGGCTCGCGGTCCAACTCTTGCTGAACGGTTTCCAAGTAGTTCTCGGGCACGATGACGTCGGAATCCAAGATGAGCAGGTATTCGCCTTGGCTGCGTTCGGCGCCGTAGTTGCGCGAGGGTCCTGGACCCGAGTTGGGCTTGAAGTGGTAGTTCAAGGCCAATCTGTCCTTGTATTTCACACAGACCGTGTCGCACTTCTCCGTTGAGCCGTCTTCCACTACGACCACTTCAAAGTCCTTGAGTGTCTGAGCACAAAGGCTTTCCAGCAGCTCGTCGACTTCCTGAGGCCGGTTGTAGACGGGTATGATGATCGAAAACCGCATTTTCATTATTTTTTGCAAAGATAGGGATTCTTTCCTTATTTTTGCGCTATCAAATGTGATTATCTTTCATGAAGAAACTCATCTCTTTTTTCACCAAGATTTTTCCCCGCCAGTGGCTCATCAAGTTGAGCTATCTGTTTAGCTTTTTGATCCGGCCTTTCTATCTGGGCAATAAGGTGGAATGTCCTGTTTGCGGCAAGCATTTCCGGAAGTTCTTGCCGTATGGCTATGGGGTGGCTGGAGACAATAGATTGTGTCCCAATTGTTTGTCGCTTGAAAGGCATCGTCTGTTGTGGCTTTACTTGAAAGAGAAGACTGATTTTTTCACTGCCCCGCTCAAGGTGTTGCATTTTGCACCCGAACAGCCATTCCTGAAACGGTTCCGTGCATTGAAGAACCTTGATTACACTACCGCCGATCTTGACTCTCCCATTGCCGACTTGCATCTCGATGTCACTGCCATCGACCAGCCGAGCGACACCTACGATGTGGTCATCTGCAACCATGTGCTGGAGCATGTTAGTGACGCGAACAAGGCATTTTCTGAGATCAAACGCATACTGAAGCCTGGCGGTTGGGCGATTCTCCTCGTGCCTATCAATCCCGATGTTGACACCTTCGAAGATCCAAGCATCACCGACCCGAAGGAGCGTCAGCGTCTCTTTGGGCAATATGACCACGTGCGCCAATTCGGCCGCGACTATGCCGAGGTGTTGCGAAAAGCAGGCTTCAAGGTGACGGAAGACAGGCTGTATTACGAGATTTCAGAGGAACAGCGCGAACGCATGCATCTTGCGCGCAGGGGAGAGGAAATCATTTACCGCTGCTCATTGTCATGAACTGAGTCTCGCAGTTCAAAAAATGTAATTATATAAGCAAACTGCAAGACGCAGTTTGCGACAATGAAAAACAACAAAAGGCGAATCCCCAACGGGGTCGCCTTCGTTACCTTAAATGAGAAATATAACGGCTTCCGAATTAATATTCGTCAGAAACTGTAAGTCTCTTTCTGCCTTTGGCTCTTCTGCGGGCCAAAACCTTACGGCCATTAGCGGCCAAAACCTTACGGCCATTAGCCGTCGACATTCTCTCTCTGAAACCGTGTTTGTTTCTACGTTTTCTGTTCGAAGGTTGATAAGTGCGCTTCATCTCGGTATCTGTTTATTTGTTATTTTTCGCTTAAAATCCCTTTGAATTGGGCTGCAAAAGTACAAAGATTTTCCTTTGCTGCAACATTTTTCTTGAAAAAAATGAAAAAGGCAAAACCAAATCTGATTTTGCCTTTTTCAAATTGTTGATAATTAGTTGATTATGCAATCACTTCTTTTTCGGGGATGTTTCGCAGCGTTTCAACGAGGAAATCCCAGAAAGGCTGCACGCTCTCGATGAGCAGGGCTTCGTCGGGTGAATGTGGGTGCACCAAGGTGGGACCAAAGCTCACCATATCCCAGTTCGGATACTTCGAGCCGAGGATGCCGCATTCCAAGCCAGCGTGGATGACCATCACCTTGGGCTCCTTGCCGAACTTCTCCATATAAACCTTCTTCATCAGGTTGAGGATGGTTGAGTTGATGTTGGGCTTCCAGCCAGGATAGTCGCCGGTGGAGTAAGCCTCGGCACCGTTGTCGGTGAGGTTTTTGCGGATTTGCTCAGCGAGCTTGTCCTTTGCGGCGTCGACGAGGCTGCGGGTCAGCGATGCGGTTGTGATCTTGCCGTTTTCCATCTTCCACGTGGCTAGGTTGCTCGAGGTCTCGGTGGTGCCTTCAAAGTCTTCCGACATGGCGATGACGCCGTTGGGATAGCGGGCGATGGCGCAGAACATGTTGTCTTGCGTCTTTACGTCGATGACCTGCTTGGGCATCTCGGCGCCTTCGCATAGGATGGCCAGCTCGGGCTCGACTTCGGCAAACTCTTCCTTGCAGATGCCCTCATATTCGGCGGCATATTGTTTGAATTCCTCTTCCTTGTCGGCGGGGACGACCACGATGGCTTCGGCTTCTCTTGGGATGGCGTTGCGCAAGCTACCGCCATCAATGCAGGCGAGGCGCAGGCCATATTTCTCTGCTGCCATTAGCAGCATGGTGTTCAGCACTTTGTTGGCGTTGGCGCGACCCAGGTTGATGTCCATGCCCGAGTGACCGCCTTTCAGGCCCTTCACGAAGAGTCGATAGGCTTTCATGCCAGCGGGTACGGCTTCGAAGGTGGGCGTCCAGGTGCCGATGTTGTCGACGCCGCCGGCGCAACCGACATAGAGTTCACCTTCGGTCTCTGAGTCCATATTCATCAGTATATCGCCTTTCAGTACGCCGGGCTGCAGCTTGTTGGCTCCTGTCATGCCCGTCTCTTCGTCGATGGTGAAGAGGGCTTCGATGGGACCGTGTTGCAGGTCGGTGGCCTCGAGGACTGCCATGGCTGCGGCCGCACCCAGACCGTCGTCGGCGCCGAGGGTGGTGCCATTGGCCTTCACCCAGCCGTCTTCGATGTGAGTTTCAATCGGGTCGTTTTCAAAATCGTGCACCTTGTCGGCGTTCTTTTGCGGCACCATGTCCAAATGGGCTTGCAGGATGACACCTTTGCGGTTCTCCATGCCGGGGGTGGCGGGTTTGCGCATGATGACGTTGCCACATTCGTCGACGAGGGTTTCAAGGCCATGCTCTTCGCCCCATTGCTTCATGAAGGCGATCACTTTGGCTTCTTTCTTCGAAGGGCGCGGAATCTGGGTGAGACTATAGAAGTTTCTCCACACGCCATTCGGTTCTAAATCTTTGATAGAGCTCATGTTTAAATGGTTTTATTTGTAATGATTGTTCAAATTTTAGTCGGCTAAATTACGGTTTTTTTCTCAAATCGAAACAAAAAGTCGTATTTTTGCACACTAAAACTTTAATAAAATGAAAAAAGTATTACCGCTTTTATTGTTTGTCCTGTTGGCTTTTGCCAGCTGCCAGAGAGGACCTGCCATCTATCAAATGTCTGAGAATCCGAAAGAAATTGCCGATAACGCCGAGAAGTTTGCCAAGCAAACCATGAAGCGTGCTTCAAGCTATTCTGATGAGGAATGGAAGGTGGCTGTCGACCAGTTCGCTGTAATGACCAAGGATTTTGTAGACAAGAAGCCTCTCATGAGTCAGGAGGACATCTTTCGCTTTGATGCCGCACGTTTGGATTTCATCAATGCGGTTAATAAAAAAGGGAATGATGAACTTGTGGCTCAAATCAAGGAAGTTTACAGCGAAATAATTAAGTAACACAAGCTACGGTTAGTTTTTCGCTTCGTTGAGTGAAAAAACATCGTCGTATGATTGTTAATTTATATTTTTGAAAACCATTTACGACGATTATGACGCTACATACTTATTATATTTTCTTGATTGCCATGGCTGTAGTGGCTGTGGTTGTTTTTGTGAGCCTTTTCTTTATAGATGCGGGATATGGCAAGTTTTACAACCCGAAATGGGGCCCAGCGGTCAACAACAAGCTGGGTTGGGTACTCATGGAGTCTCCCGTGTTTGTCGCCATGCTGCTGCTTTGGCTCTTTTCCGACCGTCGTGGCGACATGGTGCGCATGGCCTTCCTTTTTCTTTTCGAATTGCACTACATCCAGCGCTCTTTCGTGTTCCCGTTCAGGATGCGCGGCAATAGTGTGATGCCTCTATCTATCGTCATCATGGGTGTCAGTTTCAATGTGCTGAACGCCTTGATGCAAGGTGGCTGGATTTTCTATCTCTCACCAAACGACTATTATCCCGCCGACTGGCTGACCGACCCACGTTTCATTGCCGGTTTCCTGGTCTTCATCATCGGCATGTATGTCAACATCCAATCTGACGATATCATCCGCAACCTGCGTAAGGAGGGCGACACCAATCACTACTTACCTAAGGGCGGCATGTTCCGCTATGTCACCTCGGCCAATTACTTCGGTGAGTTTGTGGAATGGATTGGCTTTGCCATTCTTACTTGGTCGTGGGCGGGCGCCGTATTTGCTTTGTGGACCTTCGCCAATCTCGGACCTCGTGCCGACCATATTTACAAACGCTATCAGGTGGAGTTTGGTGACGAACTGAATACGAAAAAAGTAAAACGGATAATTCCGTTTATATACTGATTTATAGTGAGTTATAAAGTATTTGGGCACAATTAGCCTACATAAAAGGTAAAAGCATTTGGCCGTCAGCAGTCAGCAGTCAGCAGTCAGCAGTCAGCCATCAGTGAGCTGATAGCTGACGGCTGATGGCTTACAGCTAAAGTTTATAAAATAATGCAGTTTGATTTTGAATAGTTACATAATAGACATAAAATATGAGTAGATTACTCTGACCGTTGACCTTGACCCTGACCAATCTACAGCATGGCTGGTCAGGGTCTGGGTCACAGGTCTGAGTTTGAAAAAACTATGGAAACATCACCTATATTCACTCCCTGCCAAATCGGCCCCATTACCTTACGAAACAGGGTAATACGCTCGGCTGCTTTCGAGAATATGGCTTACGACAATCGTCCTTCAGAGGATTTGTTCAACTATCATACGGCGGTGGCGCGTGGCGGTGTCGGCATGACGACGGTTGCCTATGCTGCCGTCAACCAGTCAGGGCTTTCATTCAACGGCCAGTTGTGGATGCGAGAGGAGATTGTTGCCGAATTGAAGCGCCTCACTGATGCCGTCCATTCCTACGGCGCCAAGGCTTCCATCCAGTTGGGGCACTGCGGCAACATGACACACCGCGCCACCTGCGGCTGTATGCCTGTGGGTGCTTCGGGTGGATTCAATATGTATTCGCCGACTTTGCATAGGAAACTGAAAAAGGAAGAGATTTACGGGTTGGTGAAAGATTTCGGCAAGGCTGTCAACCTGGCGCGCGAGGCGGGCTTCGACTGTGTGGAGATCCATGCCGGACACGGCTATCTCATCAGCCAATTTCTGTCGCCTTACACCAATCGCCGCCACGATGAGTTTGGTGGCTCCTTGGAGAATAGGATGCGTTTCATGCGCCTCGTCATCGAGGAAGTGATGCGTGCTGCTGGCGACGACATGGCCGTGGTGGTGAAGGTGAATATGCACGACGGCTTCCGTCGTGGCATGCAGCGCGAAGAGTGCATCAAAGTGGCTCAAGAGCTGGAACGTCTCGGTGTGCATGCATTGGTGCTCACGGCGGGTTTCGTCAGCAAAGCCCCGATGGAGGTGATGCGTGGCGCAATGCCGCTCAAGACTCTGCGTTATTACATGGATATGAAGAAGTTCTGGTGGCTGAAGGCAGGCCTTGCCTTTGCCGGCAGACTGTTGATACCCACCGTGCCGTTCAGCGAAGGCTATTTCTTGGAGGATGCCAAGGAATTTCGTGCTGCCTTGAAGATGCCGCTCATCTATGTGGGTGGCATGGTCTCAAAGGAAAAGATGGAAGAGGTGCTCGGCTCGGGCTTTGTGGCGCTTCAGATGGCTCGTGCCTTGGTCAACGACACCGATTTCATCAATAAGTTGCAAAGGGGCGAGGTGACGCGCAGTGAGTGTAAACACTCCAACTATTGCATCGGACGCATGTATACTCTGGAGATGAAGTGCCATCATTGCGTGGAGAATTTACCTAAGCAGCTTCAGGAAGAGATTGACAAAGCAGAGAGGAAAGGATGACCATGACCAATGACCCTGACTCTGGCCAGTTTTCTGACGGTCAGGGTCAGGGTTTTGGGTCAGGGTCGACAAACCAAAAACAATGAACAAAACGAAATGGATAAATAGGTTTCAGGAGTCTCAAGGGCATCTGCCTTGGGCGCTAGTGACGGGCGGAAGCTCGGGCATGGGTCTGGAGTATGCACGTCAACTGGCTGAAATCGGCTGCAACCTGCTGTTGGTCAGCAATCAAGAAGAGGAATTGCAAAAAGCCGCTGAGGAACTGAGACAAGGCCGAACCATTCAAGTCATACCGCATTACCAGAACTTGGCCACTGAGACGGCCGCTGAGGAGTTGCTGGCTTTCTGCCAGTCGGAAGGCTTGCAAATCGACATCCTCATCAACAATGCTGGGATGTTCTTTTTCGAGGAGTTGACCACCGAAAACGAAGCCAAGGCTTTGACGATGATGCGCTTGCATATCCTGACGCCTACGAGGTTGTGTGTCGTGTTCGGTGATGAGATGAAAAAGCGGGGCGATGGTTACATCATCAACATGTCGTCGATGGCGGCCACCTTGCCTTGTCCGGGCATCACGATCTACTCGGCCACCAAGGCTTATCTTAAGAGCTTCGGTAAATCCCTGTTTTTTGAGATGAAGCCATACGGCGTGGGTGTGACCACGGTCTGTCCGGCTGCCATCGCCACGCCGCTTTATAAATTAAAACCCAGTTTGTTGAAGTTTGGCGTGAAAATTGGACTGATAGGTACACCACAATGGTTGGTGCGGAAGGCTTTGAAAGGCATGATGAAGAAGAAAAGGGTAGTGAAGCCAGGGTTGATGAATCATTATCTGCCGCCTTTGATCGCCATTCTACCACACGGATTAGTGAATAAGCTATGGCAAAAATTCAAGTAACGATATTGTTTTTGTTGGCCTGCCTGACGGCTTCGGCACAACGCTACGAGAAGGTGCCTTTTGGCGACTTCGAGCATTGGACGGTGCGTTATGTCACTGAATCGCAAGTTGTTGGTGGACAGGAGAAAGTGCTCTATGTGATAGGTCCTACCGATACCATCCGTGGTAACGACCCTTATAAATACAAGAACACGATTTGGTCGTCGTCGAATGCCTTCGCCAAGGTGATGGGCGTGGTGAAGACGAGCACCAACGTCACTCCCGATCATGGCCCGACGGGCAGATGCGCCAAGCTGGCAACGGAGTTTGCCTCCTGCAAGGCGGCGGGTCTTATTAATATAAAGGTGTTGGCGGCGGGCTCCATCTATTGGGGCAAGATGCTTGAACCCATCACTGGCGTCAGCGACCCATACGCCTTCATGGACTGGGGTATCCCTTTTACAAAGCGACCTAAAGCACTTGTACTCAACTATAAAGCCACCATCCCAAATACGGGCAAGCTGGTGAAAGGCACCACGTTCCGCACCACGGAATTCAACGGCTACGATGCTGCTGAGATCCTCTTCATCTTGCAAAACCGTTGGGAGGACGAGAAAGGCAACATCCATGCGAAAAGGGTAGGGACAGCTGCGTGGCATATCGACAAAAGCTCCAACGGGTGGCAAAGCAATTTCAGAATTCCAGTCATCTATGGCGATGCCCGAAAGGCGAAGGAATACAAGCCTTTTATGGATCTCATTTCTGGCGACAAGACCATGTATGCCTTGAACAAGAAAGGCAAGAAAAAAGTCATCCTGGAAGAGGCTTGGGCTGAGGCAGATTGTCCTGTCACCCATGCCATTATGATGATTACCTCCGGCAGCCAGGGGGCTTTCACAGGCGCCGAGGGCAACGTGCTTTGGGTGGATGAAATTCGACTGGAGTATTGAGTGTTTTTTCATTTTTTGGTTGTGTTTTTAAAAATTTCCTATTTTTGCACCCGTTTTTGAAAAAAAGTATTGAATTATGGATTTAAGCAAGATTGTATCGATATCCGGTAAACCTGGACTTTATGTAGTTAAATCTCAAGCCATTGGAAGGCTTATTGTGGAATCCGTGCTCGACGGCAAATGCGCTCCCGCCTTTGCTCGCGATCGTATGAGCTCGCTTGAGGAGATCTCGATTTTCTCCACCGACGATGACCGTCCGCTGAAGGAAGTCTTCATGATGATTCACGACAAGATGGGCGACAAGGTCGACTTCGACTTTAAGAAGGCATCGAACGAAGAGTTGCGCGAGAAATTTGCCTTCGTCATGCCCGACTACGATGAGGAAGCCGTCTATCCTTCCGATATGAAGAAAGTCTTCGCTTGGTATCAGATGCTGAACGACAAGGGTCTACTCGATTTCACAGTGGAGGAAGAAAAATCCGACGCAGAAACGTCTGCCGAAGCTTCGACTGAAAAAGAGTAAATTTTTTCATGGCATATAATTAATTGTTGAAAGCCGCTTTTGCGGCTTTTTTTGTATCTTTGTCCCGTGAACCTTGTAGTCATTGCAAGGAGGCACGACGAAGCAATCTAGGCATGAAACAGGTGTTCACTCTAGATCGCTTCGCTTCACTCGCAATGACGAAAGTGCCATGGTAATGACATTGTTATGAAGCAAATAATAGACTTTAAACTCGTTGGGAAGCAGGACTTCGGCCGTTCGGTGCTGCTACGGTTGCACACGGAACGCGACTTACCCGATTTGGCTCCCGGCCAATTTGTCCAGGTGCGTGTCGACGGCTCGCCATCCACCTACTTGCGCCGTCCGATTTCCATCCACGATGTGGACTTCCAAAACAAAGAAATCACCTTGCTGGTGCAACAGGTAGGCGAGGGGACAAGGCATTTAGCCGCGGCCGAAATAGGTGGAATGATCAATATGGTGCTGCCGCTTGGCAACGGTTTCAGCATGCCAGAGAAAGGGGAGAGGTGCCTGCTTGTCGGTGGCGGCATCGGCATCGCGCCTTTGTTTTATTTTGCCAAGGTGCTGAATGAGAAAGGGATTCGCCCCACTTTGCTTTTGGGTGGAAAGTCGGAAACGGATTTGCTTCGTTTGGCTGATTATCAGAAACTTGGAGAGACTTTCGTGACCACCGAAGACGGCTCTTTTGGTGAGAAAGGCTTTGTGACGATGCACTCGGTCTGGCAGCAGCAAAGCTTCGACAAAATCTATGTCTGTGGCCCGAAACCCATGATGAAGGCCGTGGCAAAGTTGGCTGCTGAAAAGAACGCTTGGTGCGAGGTCTCGCTTGAAAACTTAATGGCTTGCGGCCTCGGCGCTTGCCTTTGCTGCGTGGAGGACACTGTCGACGGCCATGTGTGCGTCTGCAAGGAAGGTCCGGTATTTAACACAAGGAGGTTGAAATGGTGAACATGACGATAGACTTGGGGCGCGGCTTGGAGCTGCGCAACCCCGTGATGACGGCTTCGGGTACCTTCGGCTATGGCGAGGAGTACACCGACTTCGTGGACTTGACCCAGTTGGGCGGCATCATCGTGAAAGGCACGACCCTGCATCCGCGTGAGGGCAATCCCTATCCGCGCATGGCCGAGACGCCTTCTGGAATGCTCAACTGTGTCGGACTGCAAAACAAAGGCGTCCAGTACTTTATCGACACGATTTATCCCCGCATCAAGGACTTCGATACCAATGTGTTGCTCAACCTCTCGGGTTCCACCTTGGAGGACTATGTGAAAGGTGCCGAGATGGTGGAAGCCTTGGACAAGATTCCTGCCATTGAGTTGAATGTCTCATGTCCCAATGTGAAACAAGGCGGCATGGCCTTCGGTGTGACGACTACGGGCATCTCTCAAGTGGTTTCAGAAGTCCGCAAGGTGTATCACAAGCACCTGATGGTAAAGCTGTCGCCCAATGTAACCAACATCGCTGAAATCGCACTGGCTGCTGAGGCTGCTGGCGCTGATTCGGTGTCACTTATCAACACCTTGATGGGCATGTCCATCGACGCGGAAAAACGCAAACCGAAACTGTCTGTCATAACAGGCGGCTTGTCGGGTGCTTGCGTGAAGCCCGTGGCCTTGCGCATGGTGTGGCAGGTGGCTAAGGCAGTGAAGATTCCCGTAGTGGGCTTGGGCGGCATCTCCAACGCCACCGATGCCGTGGAGTTCATGCTCGCTGGTGCCTCGGCCATCGAAATCGGCACGGCTAATTTCATTGATCCTGCTGTCTCAGCAAAGGTTGCCTGGGGAATCAATGAATATTGTGAGCGGCATGGTTTCAACAAGGTCGCCGTTCTAACCGGTGCCTTGTTGTAGAGACGCAATGATTGCGTCTCTACAACAATATTCACCTTAGGACCTCCGGCCACCGTGGCGACGGCCTCTCGGTGCGTTTGGTGCGAGATGTGGAGTAAGGATCAAAATGACCAAATTTCAAAGCGTTCTGTCCAACTCGTCAATATAGTCCAAACAGAAATCTTCCAGTCCTATGTAGTAGATGCCATTCTCGTCATACCACGGGACGATGTGGCTGCGCACAACGACAATTTTGTGGTACGAGTCGTTTATGCGCCGTAACGAGCTAGTCTCTTGTAGCCTCTTCTCTTCGTCAGGAATAGCGAACGCCGACTGGATATAGCAACGGCGATTGCCGCGGTTTACCACAAAGTCAACCTCCAACTTGGTGCGTTTGCTCTTGCCCTGCTCGTCTTTATAGTTGTATTCCACAACACCTACGTCGACATTAAAGCCCCGAATGCATAGTTCGTTGTATACGACATTCTCCATCAGGTGGGTTTCTTCCTGTTGGCGGAAGTTAAGTTGGGCGTTGCGCAACCCCACATCGGTAAGATAGTATTTTTGTGGGGTGTTGATGTACTTCTTGCCCTTGATGTCATATTGCTCAACCTTCCGTAATAGATAAGCTTCGGCAAAATAACTAAGATAGATGCTTATGGTGGCATCGTCTATCTTAGTCTGCTTTACCGAGGCGAAGGTGTTCTCAAGCTTTTTTGGATTGGTCAACGAGCCAATGCTGCTGGCCACAATTTTCAATAGGTCGTCCAATATCGAAATGTCCTTTTGGATATGATTACGCTCAATCACATCGGTCAGATAGGTTTTCTTGATCAGGTCTTGTAAATATTGGCTTTTTTCTTTGTCAGTTTTTAGGGACAAGACCCTTGGCAATCCTCCGTATGTGACAAACTCTTGCCAAGCGCGACTCTTGTCTCCCTGATAAGCGGAGTAAAACTCCTTATACATCAAAGGGTTCACATGAATTTCGTCGCCACGGTCCTTGAATTCTGTCATGACATCGGTAGAGAGCATTTTTGAGTTGCTGCCTGTTACATATATATCTACGTTCTTGATGTCCAGCAAACCCAAGAGGATATCCACGAAACCTATCTTTGCGTTCTCGTCGTTGAGCCAAGGGTTTGGAATGGATTTCACTTCTTGGATTTCGTCAATCAAGACATAGTATTGTTTGGAAGCGTCTGTTACTTGCTCGCGCAGGTACTGGTCTAACTCCATAGGGTTTCTGTATCGGGCATTTTTCGCCACATCGAGTTTAAGTACGATCAGCTGGTCGTCACCAACGCCATCGGCTTTGAGGTAATCGCCGAAAATGTCGAAGAGCAGTACCGACTTTCCACATCTGCGAATTCCAGTTACCACTTTTACACGTCCGTTGCCGCGTTTCTCAATCAGTTTATTGAGATAGTAATTTCTTTCAATTCTCTCCATATTTCCGAATATTTTGCGGATTTACGCATGGTTTTCGGATGCAAAGGTAAGCATAAAACTCAAATCCCCGAGTTATTATTTGATTTTTTCGCGTATTTACGCATAGTTTTCGGAAATTAATGATACGTCTCCTTCACCCCACAGTCCCTCAGGGGTCACTGAGCCTGTCGAAGTGTCCCGCAGTCCCGCGTCACGCATCACGTATCTCTCAACTCCATGACAATCAGTCTTGAGCGACAAGGACCAACAAGGACCAGTAGATAACGGATTTTTTTTAATTTATTTGCAACGGAAAACCTAATCAACTAAACACAAACCATTAAAAAGTTGCGTCCGACACGAATCTAGGGAAAAGAAAATGAAGAAACTATGTATGTTATTCCTTGTATTTGTTGCGATTGCAGCCTATGCCCAAAATGACGGAAAAGATCACATTAAGTTTGATGAAAACGGTAATATAATCGAATTCCGACAAACGACGAAAGATGGAACAGTTTTTCAATTATGGAGGATGTTAGATACTTGGTCAGCTTCTGAATTGAGAATAGATTTGCCGGATGGTACTTGGGCCAATGGCTATATTGAAAAAAACGTAAAAGATTTATACAATAGCATTAAAAATGGAACCGTTGATGTGATTAAGGAAATGAATGAGATTCGAGGTTTTCAAAGTGTAAAAGATGAGTCAAGGGGCTCTTTTAACTATTTTGATGAAAAATTTATCCCAACACTTGATCTGTCAGACGAGGACGCCCATAAGACCAACTTATCTGATCTTGTTATGAAAATAGAACAACATACGCAAAATTCAATGATTGTTTATTTTACCTGCCCAGGTAATAGTGGAAATGGTTATATTAATACAGTTTGCGTTATAAAAGGTTCTTGTGGGTTGCTAAATGATACTTATGGAGATGGTAGTAATTTGTATATTCGTCCTAAACAGGGTTTCCAATACGGACAGGATATAGAAAAGAACTGCGAGGGGGTTCTGGGCGTATTTAAGAAAGTAAGTGATGGAGTATTATATGCGTTGTGTGTCGAGGATAAAATCACAGTATATGCACGTCCTAATGCTAGGGAATGGATGTATGATGGAACAATTACTGGTAATACTCACAAAGTAGGCAATCGGTGGTCTCCTAAAAGCGGCATTGGCTATTATGATATTTATTGTATGGATAAGGGCTTTTTTGACACTATTACCTCTGTAAAGTATTTGCCTTTTTATGATGGGAAGTTAGCTCGGGGAGAAAAAATATCTGAGTATAAAAAAGGGGTGCTATATAGTATTACTGACGAAAAAGGTTTGATCACCATTTATGATAAAGATGGCAATATTGACGAGTTCGAGACGGAGAGAAACAGACAAATGGCTGAAGCTAAGAAGAAGAAAGATGAGGAGTATAAAAAGCAAGAAGCCCAAAAAATGGCAGAAGAGAAGAAACAGAGAGAACAACTGAATAAAAAGTATGGCGCTAAATGGGTGCAAGCGGTGGAGGACGGCGAGCTTCTCGTAGGCATGCCATTCGATTTGTTTGCCGCGGGAGTGAAAAACTAATATTTCACAAAGCCCAATTTGATTACTTCTGCAGAAAAAGACTATGAGTCAAATGGCCGCCAATGTTGGAAAGTCTATGGCTACAAAGGATCCGATTCTGCATTTAATCTTCTCCTAACCAACCCCAAATTGATAGGATGGGTGTATATAACAAACGGGAAAGTGTCAAGCATTAGCTGGAAGTAAAAGCTGCCGTCAAACCATTAGTGTCAACAAAATGATTTTTCCAGATTATATAGATGTATGGGACTCTTTCATCCAAAAATGGATGAAGAGTCCCTGCGTATTACACCCTTTGTTAGAAGAGGGTTTATCATGCGACTATCTACCAGAACCCTATTATGGCGACATGAATAAATGCTCGATTGTTATTGTCAATCTTAATCCAGGTGGAGGGCAGTGTTATCAATGCTGGCACAATCAAGACACACCTGAAACAGCAGTAAACGAGGTCAAGAACAGTGGATATAGTAATTATGCGAAGGATTTTCCTCTTTTATCTGGAGCTGGTGGTACGGTATCTTCCAGATGGTGGAAATCGAGGAATAAGTGGATGGAAAGTATTTTGAATTGTATGGGTGTCAAAACAAACAACAAGCCGTTTGCCATTGAATTATGCCCATTGCATTCGGCAGAATTCAAAATCTCAAATCCAACCGCATATGTAATAAATATGAAATCTTTCAATCCAGATTTCGATGTCGTTGAAGCCATTAATTGGGCCGTTAACCATTCCGATGCAAAGCTTGGTCTTGCCATCGGTAAAAGCATTTATAATCTATTACTGGACAATGGGTTTATTGATACCACAAAAGCGTCGTCATATCCGAAACCAAGTATTCATAGAGAATATCGTCTTGTGGAAAACAATGGCGTTCGGATTATGTGTACATGGACCCAAGGAGGTAATACTGCGCCAGCTTCGGCGTGGGGTGATTTTGAGTCTGACTTTATAAAAAAGAATCTGTAAACAACACTCAACAAAACCCATGAATTAAAAGTTGCGCCCGACACGAATCAGGGCAATTACAATGAGAGAACTAGGACTTGCATTGTTTGCTTTAGTGCTGGTGGCCTTCACTTCATGCGGAAATGGCATCACGCCAGTGACTGAAAAGATTGATGGCCCTTTAGGCGACTACTTTGAGGTGGTCTCCAAACCCTACCAAGCCAACGAGGAAGGCATGGTGGCCTTGGAGCTGAAACGCATCAAAGATGGACTGCCTGCACCTTGGCAGCAGGGAATGGCCATGGGAACCGACGACAACACGTTCGAACCCGTTTTCAAGGCTGAGTTCATCGACAAGGACGGCAAAGTCTTCTCGACGGACGAAACTGACATCTCGTTCAACAGGTCCGAACTTACGGATTTGTTTAAAAAGCCTGTGGGCGAAATTGGCAGTTTGGCATTCGGCGTCAATGCCAAAGTGGCGAAACAAGTGAAAATGGGAAGCGATTTTACCGTGAGACAACCCACCAAAATCAACCTCTCAGGATTTATGGGTAGAAACCTGCCTGTCTGCATGTCCCTGCTCATCTCCACCCACGGCAATGTCAAAGGTGCCTACTATTATAAGAGGTATGGCCCTACTGCTTTGCTTTACCTGAAAGGAGACCTGAAAGGAGACGACTTGCCCCTGATGGAATACAACACAAGAAAGGCATGCATACGGGAGAATTTGAGGGGGGGGCACGAGCAACAGATACAGGGGTAAACTTAAGGCCTATACTGGTTTTAACTATAATTTCGATCTCAAAGAAGACAAGGACATGGAGTTTCTCGACTTTTCTAATGTCGACTTTGACGAATTCTATGAGACGGAGTTTTACGTCCGCGAGGTGCCTGCAGGATTGGGTGGGTCTAACTGGGACGAAATCCTTGACCGTTATGAGGCACTTGCAGATGACTATATCAGACTGTATAAGATGTCTTTAAGCGGTAATATAACTGCAGCTACCGAGATGGTTTCCGTCCTTAGCGATTACGAATCGCTCTCAGAGGAAATCGAAAAAGCACGCGGCACTATGACGACGGCCCAAGCCAACCGTTTTGCCAATATCCAAAGAAGAATGCTGAACGCGATTCAATAATACGAAAAGTTAAGACTTAATGAGAATTCATTCCAAGCGCCGGCAGGATTCCCTGTCGGCGCTTGGGTTTTTTCCCTGCTTTGCTTGCTGTTGCATTTTTTGTCAAGTAATATGGCTGAATATTCAACCAAGTAGGCGAGCATGACAAACTGATAAAAACTGCACAGAAAACAAGGAAAAACTTGGATAAGTGTGCAGATTTTTGGAAATGAAGCGCTGAAATAGTAACTTTTTTGAGAGAAAATTACAAAAAATGTTATTTTCTCTTGAAAAAATTACTAATTTTGCCATCGTAAAAATAGAAAACGTATGAACGAGTTGGCCGTCTTAAAGAACATCCCTGTTAATACTGCCGCTGTTGCTTCGCTGTATCCTGGTGTGAAGTCGGCAAACCGGAAGGTGGCAAGCCTTGAGAAGGCGGGCAGGATAATACGACTGAAGCGGGGCCTTTATGTCGTGTCTCCAAAGGAAAGCGGCCTTTTGCTGTCGTTGAACCTGATAGGCAATGTGCTCTATGGCCCGTCGTATGTGTCAATGTTGACGGCGTTGCGTGAATACGGGCTGATACCAGAGCGGGTAGAGGTGGTGGAGTCGATGACGACGCATCTGACGGTTTCTTTTCAGAATGACGCAGGACGGTTTGAGTATCATCATTGCGCCAAGGACTATTATCCCATTGGCATTACCCAGCGCGAAGAGGA
>CADBGN010000049.1 GCA_902794155.1 uncultured Bacteroidia bacterium | reverse complement strand
GCCTAAAAATCGGGCTGCAAAAGTACGGAATTAATTTGAATGTGGAACATTTGAAGTGGATTTTTCGCAAAATTCAGTATTTTTGCCTCACTAAAACCGCTGATTATGACACGCATCGAACGCATCACAAACATGGAATCCCTCTTCGACAAGAGCGAGGAGGTCGTCAAACGGCTGGAAGCCGCCCTCAAGGACTTCGCCGAGCTGGAACACGACATCGCCAAGCTGGAGGCGTATTACAACTCGCCGCAGTGGCGCAAGGACTTCGAGGCCGACGAGGCCGGCAAACTGCCCAAGGACCTCAAGCGCGGCGTCTTGAGCGAGGACGGCATCTATGATTTGCTGTCTGATTATCAATGCTTGAAGGATCAGATTAGGACTGTAGAATAGCACTAATCACATGCACAAACTCAGAGAACTCGTTGGTTACGCCCTCGGTGGCTTGATGTTCGTGCTGCTCATCCCGACGCTAATGTGGTTGGCCTCGGGGCGACCCGACCTGTGTGCCGTCCCCGTCTGGAGGATGGTGATAGCCATTATGCTCGCTGTGCTCGGACTGTCGCTGAGTGTGTGGAGCATCGTCTACATGCGGCGCAAGGGCGACGGCAACCCAATGGATGCCTTCGGTCACGAGGTGGCACCCCGCACAAAGCACCTGATGACGGATGGCCCCTACCGCCTGAGCCGCAACCCCATGCTGACTGGGAGTTTCGTCTATTACGCCGGCGTCTGCGTCTGGCTGTGGAGTTGGTGGGCGTTGCTGGTGTTCATCGCTTTCATTATCATCATGCTCCTCCAAGTGCGCAGCGAGGAGAAGCGGCTTCGCAAGGATTTTGGCGAGGAGTATGAGGCGTATTGCCGCAGAACAGGGCGGTTTTGGCCGGTTTCTTTTAGGAAGTAAACTGTTATTAGTGACTGATTGGGGTTGTGACGTTTAGCGTCACAGACTATTTCCCCCCTAATGTCGGGCGTATTCCTTTTTCTCGTTACTTTGCAGTTGAAAAACAATAAGTGAAAGTTAAAGGAAAAAATTATGTCACGTTTACTTGAAGATTTGCTATGCGGAGTTGTGGGTTACGGCTTCGGCAAGCGTAACCGCGAGTTCACTCAAGAAGAAGTGGAGTCCTTGATCCGTTCATATTTGAAAGGTGTACCGTTGGAAGCAGTCATCGGTCATTGGATGGAGGCCAACGACTATGGAATGAGTTCGCCCATCATTGCCTGTCGCCTACGCGTGAAGGCGGATGAGATAGAGGGGTAAGAAAACATATCCTCTTTTAGAGAAAGACGTAAAAAAAAAAACAATTCTTTATGGAAAAACGAACCGTAACAAAGACCCAATTCAACAAGTTGCTAAAAACTATCGGCGACGAAACCTATCAAATTGTTTCTGAAGGATCTGATTGGTACGAGCAACTCACTGATGGGGAGATGGTGTATCAATACAAATTGATGTCGTCCGAAGAATTGGAGTTCGATGACTTTTGGAAAAAAGCAATTATTTCAGACAAATTGATGTCGGAAGGCAAAGTGTATGCCTATGCTTACGTTAAAGATAAGACCATCAAATACTATCTTGTCCCAAGCAAGAAATTATTGGAACATGAATATAATAAGGCTAGAAATATGATAATGAACTACGCCAGATGGCTGGCTGGAATGCAATCGTCAAGACCACCTCGCGTCCCGGGAGCGGATGGCGATGAAGCCTCAAAATGAAATAAAAAAGATCAAGGCTTTCTATGTCGATTGATATGAGTTGTTTGTTATTCTTTTTTCTTTGTTGTTCTTTTATACTTCTCCGCCATCTCCCGTACAATCTTAGCAAATTCTTCCCTGACATTAGGGGGCGAGAGAATCTCTAAATGCGCTCCGTGGTGCAGCAAAGCCTGGTAAAAGTCGATGCTGGGACGCAGTTCGTAGGTAAAGATGCTGTAATCTTTCTCGAACACGGTCTCTTTTTGGGAGTGATGGAGCGGTAGTTCACGGAGATAGTTGGCGCGGGCAGCGTCCGCCTTCACTTCGATAGTTTGAAACTCGCCGTTCATACCGGTAGTGATGCCGTAAACATCATCAAAATATGCCTTCGCATCGAAGTTCGCGGGCAGTTCGAAAGTGGTGCTCTTCACTTCCAACTTGCTGATCTGATCTAACGAAAAGGTACGCATCCCGGTGTCGTTTTCGTCATTCTTCTCAGTGGTTTGGCAGATTACATACCAGCGACGTTCAAACAGTTTGAGGCAGTAGGGTTCTATGCGCTCATATCTTTTGGGCTCTCGTTCAGGGTTGTCGTGGTATTTAATGTATTCAATATCGATCCATTGGTTGTTCTCCATGGCTTTGAAAAGACGCCCCAGGTGTTCGTTGCTCGAAGGGATGTCTTCCAGCACAATACGATCTCTTAACTTTTCCTTGCCTTTAATGGTGTCGGAAAGTGAAATCGTGTTTAGCATCCAATTTAACAATGAATTGTTCTTGATAAGATCAATACTCTCTTCGGTCAGCCCGTATTTGCCACCCTTCTCCTTGATAACAATGTCAAACAAGAAATACACGTCTTCAATCCATCGGTAGATTGTACGAGAGGCGACGTCAAAATATTCCTCTAATTCTTCCATGGTTCTTGGCATGTAGAGCAGGAAATTAAGTAATAGAAAATGCCGGTCTGAGGGGTGTCTTGCCATTTTTGATTTGCATTATTAGTAAGTGTTTGCAAAGATAAGAATAATTCTTTTTTTTACGATGCATTTTTAAATCCAATGATATGGTTTTCATGTTTGACCAGCAGCTCTTCATCGCAGAAGGTCTTCAGCATGCCGAAGTCGGGCTTCTTGCCCTCCAGTATGCTTTCGATGCGGCATTTGCGGGCGATGTTCTCAATCTGGCCGCCGCTGAACGCATAGCTTTCCACGATCCGGTCGTGGTTCTCGATGTCCTTGATTTCGGGAATCATGTCTTCCCAGATGTGCAGTCGGGCGCTAGCGTCGGGGTTGCCAAACTTGACCTTGAACAAGAAACGACGCTCGAAGGCTGAGTCGAGGTTTTCCGTCAAGTTGGTGGTGGCGATGAGGATGCCGTCGAGCTTCTCCATCGCTTCAAGGATGATGTTCTGCATGGTGTTCTCCATCTTCTCAACCGAGCGGTTGATGTTGGTGAAGCGGTTACCCAACAAGGCGTCGGCTTCGTTGAGGAGCAGGATGGGAGCTACCTCGGAGTGGTTGACAATGGAACGGTATTGTTTGAAGATGTTCTTCACGTTCTTCTCGCTTTCGCCCACCCATTTGCTGCGGATGTTGGCCATGTTGACCTGGTAGATACCTCTCCCCGTCATGCGTGCCAACTGCAGGGCGGCTTCGGTCTTACCCGTTCCAGGACCGCCATAAAACAAGCAGGCAAAACCAGTGCGCAACCCGTTTTGGACGAGCCGATCATGGATGCCGAGATAGTTTTCCTGCTGCAGCAAGCCGCTCAAACGTTTGATTTGTTTGTCGACACTGTCGTTGAAATACAGTTGTTTGGGCGCAATGCTGTTGAACGGGATGTAATCTTTCATATTCTTGAACTGAACGCCGTCGATGTTGGAGATCACCTCCGAGAGCAGTTCTCTCTTGGCCTTCTTGGTCAGCTCAAACTGCTCGTCATCCTCAAAACCGTTGTCGCAGCTGGGTTCAATAAGGTCCTGAAAAATAAGATTATGGGTGCCATTAGCAAGCTCATCCCAGCTATTGCTGAGGTAATCGCGGTCAACGAAGCGGGTAAAGTCGTCGGGATCGAAGCTGAATTTGTCGTGGCAACACAGCAAAATGCAGGCGCCGACGAGCATGCCCTGGTCGTTCCGGTCGAGGTTGTAGCCTTTGAGTGTTTTGGTGAACATAAAGTGCTGGTTGTCGTCGAGCAGGAGTTGTAGCTCGTTGTGGAATTCTTCGTTAGTGCGAGCGAATGGAATGTTGAATTGGTACGACATCGACTCGATGGCATGCATCATTTTGATACAAGTGTCGTAGACAACAGACTCGTGATGGTAGATTTCGTTGTTTCCGAAGGCATCCATGACGTCGCTTCTGGTGTTGTAGATTCTGGATGAATAACTGACAAGCAGGTTTTTGTTCACCAGGTCGTCCAACTCTTTGACAAAAGTCAGGGCATTCAGGTTGGAACAACCGAAAAACTGGCTTAGTTTGGAAATAGTGACGTCGCGATCGGCGCCCAACTCGCAGACGACGGAAAGCAATATGGCTTGCTTCTCATTGATATGCAGCCTTTCGCAGAGATAGTGGATGGGCTTCTGCAAATAGAAGAGCAGGTTGTCGGTGAAACCGGTGTTCTTTGAATGTTCAACAATGAGGTTCATGGCCTCAATGATTGCGGTCGGTTCCGTTTCCAGAGGAAACAGATAAGGGTCTTTGAGCGGGGTGTTGGATCTTGAAATACGGTTTACCATGGCTGTTTCTTTTTAATTAATCTTTTGTTTTTACAATTGGGGCGGCAAAAGTAGAAACGACTTGTGACATATAATGTCACTAAAAATTTTTCTGTGACATTATATGTCACATTTATGGCGTTCCTTTGCAGTCCGAAAAAAAAAGAAGAAATGAAAAAATGTAATATTATTATAAATAATAATATTGGTAGGACCACTATATACTTCAACAACTAAAAAAAAACAAATGCCCATGGAAGATCTCTTCATCATCTTACTCGTTCTCATGTTTGTTGCCGCATTCGTCATCGCCTTTGTCGGCAGCATCCTTAAAGGTTTGTTCGAGCTGCTTTGCGGCTTGTTTCACCAAGTGTGCGGTCTCTTTGCCGGTGCAGGCATCTATGGCATCATCACCGTCGCCGGTGTCGTCATGTTCATCATCGCCATCATATACATTATTAATAACTAAGCCGATTCATCAGAAAACCAATAAACATATTCATAATCAAAACTTTAACAACATGGAAATTAAAAAAGTAAACAAGACCGAGTTTGTTGAGGTGGCCAGCGCCATCGGCACCGTAACCTATCAAATTGTCAACAATGGCAACGTCTGGTTTGAGCAACTGACCGACGACAAGGCCGTGTATCAACACAGACTACTTTCCATCAAGAAAATGAAGAGCAATGCGCTGTTCAACAAAGCCTCGGTTGAAGCCCACAAAGAGCCTTCCCGCTTGAAGGACTCGCTGGGAAATGTCTGTGCCTTCGTCTATGAAAGCAATTCGTTTGTTTACTACTGTCTGGTCCCTGTCACCAGAAGGGAAAAAAACTATGCCGAGCGTCAGGTAAGGTCGTATGCCCGATGCTTGACGTCCAGAAAAGCGACCCCGTTGCCGCACCAACCGAATGAAAACAGAATAGCCGCCTGACTATTCACACTGGTTGTCTGCCGATCACGATCGGCAGACAACCGGAAAACTCAAAAAAAACAAGTACTATGGAAACCACCAATCCCAACATTACCCCCGAAGGAAACTTCAAGCTCACTTATCTCCCCTACTTACCGGACGCTGAGCCGCACGCGCTGCTTGAAGAGGCCATACAATACTTGTTTGACTGCTGGAATTATGAGGAAGTATACCATCCATGGACGCGTAAGACAAAGAAGCGTTTGTTGTACGTCATCAACAACATACTGCTTCCCGCTTGCGAGGAAGGCAACCAAGACGCCATCTATTGGATGTTTTTCGCCTATATGAATGGGATAGGAGTGGAACAGGATTGTGAGAAGGCGTTGGAGTATTTGACGGTAATAGCAGACTATGGTTATCCCGATATGCAGTGTGAACTAGGGAAAGAATATGCAACCCTTGGCTGGGACGACCACCAGAGGGGGAAAAACCGGATAGCGGCAAGATGGTTTATGAAAGCGGCAAAACAGGGCAATGTTGAAGCCATGTACTGGCTTGGTTGTTGCCATCAAGATAGGTTTGGATGCAGATACAATGTCAGAAAGGCCGCTTTATGGTTAAAGAGGGCTGCTGAGCGAGGCCATGAAGAAGCCGCCATCGAACTAAAGTATTATAAAAACAGACCTCGAAGACCCGATTGGGAATTCCAAAATGCGACTAGTTTTGAAATAGACGACCCACTATGCAATACTATAAAAAACGAAGCGGAAGCCGAAAAGCCAAAAGAGTAGGCATGAGTAAAAAACAAACATTATGAAAGATACCAACATAGTTAGAGTCAAGGCATATATTGGTGGCTGCATCAACAGGCCTTACGTTTGCAACGAATTGCCCGTGTCGGGTGTGCCAAGTGAATACTTTAATGACAAAAGCGTTCGTTCGCTTGTCACGGATGAGCAATTCAATGCTTTGGTCAAACTACTTTGCCATTACAGTTATGCAACAAGTACAATATGCCCCAACAGGATTGAAACACCTTGGTTTTTTTATCGGACTTGTCCATGGGACCATTCTGAGGATTATCGGTACATGGTTTTCGATATTGAAGTAGAAACCCGCGTAACGGTTCATGAAACAGCCAAGGACAATGAATCGGAGTACATCAAGGTGACCAGGAAGGACATGGTACGGCTGTTGAAACAGCTGAAAGACGAGGAAAACAAACACATCGAAGCGATTGAAAAACAATTCTCGAATTACTTTGGGATCTGATTATGTATCAATAATATAGAGGACTTTGACGGTGTATCATATCGACGCCTCGCTGAAGGACTTGGGGAAGAAATGGTTTGCCTTCGACCGCATGGAACTCACCAATGCGATGCGGGGAAAATGTACTGGCCAAAGATGAAACATTTTTTCCTTAAAACCGCAAGAAGGGAAAAACAGGTTGCTCTTCATAAAACGGAGAATTAGTTTGCTTCGAATACTGATAATCTCGTATATTTGCGGAATTAATATTATTTCGCTTATATAAGAAATGCCAAATAAAAGTATACATTCAAAGATTTTTACGCAAGATACATACAATTATAATAATTAAAAAAATAAGAAATAATAGTTATAATGCCATGAATAGAGACAGACAACTTGAATTATATCAAGATTTTATCATCAACTGCACAAACAACGCCAAAAGCGTCAAGAACTATTCCGACTTCAAACGCATTAATGAATGCCTTAAACCACTCTTTCCCGGAAAAAAAGATATTTCCATATTAGATTTTGACGACCCTGTTGAATTTGAAAAGGCCATGAATAAACTGTTTGTTCAAAAGCAGTTTATTGATTATGATAAAGCCGGGAAAAATCAATACTCAAATACCATAAAACACTATTTGAAATTCTTGTATGCTAAGAAAATGTTTTCTAAATACCCAGATTTGGTAATTATTGATGGATTAAAAGAATCATATACAGAAGAAGAATTAAAAAGTATACTTTTAGAATACTTAGAGCGAGAAAATGTTGGACACAACCCAACCCCATTTATATCATTTGGCTTTGAGTTTGGAGATAGTTTTATCAACGGAAACATTAATGTTAAGAAGTTCATTCATGATGCCGGCATTACAACAGCAAATGCAGATTATTACTTAGGCATGGGGGTTGATCTCTATAAGGCAACATATAATAAAATATATGGCATCAGATTCGGAACAACAAGAATCTCCGATAGCTATTTCAACATAAAAGACCCTCTCCAGCAAATCTTCTATGGTGCCCCTGGCACAGGCAAATCCCACGAAATAAAAGAGAAAACAAAAGGTGATGATTCCGTTATTCGTACCACATTCCATCCAGATAGCGACTATTCTACTTTTGTGGGATGTTATAAGCCAACTATGGGTAATCCAAAACCAATATATGGTTTCGATGCAACTGGAAAGACAGTTAAGGTTGAAGATCCAAAGGGAACTATTATTAAAGAACGGAAAATAGAATATGAATTTGTTCCTCAAGCTTTTACCAAAGCATATGTCCAGGCTTGGAAGAAAATGTGTAACATCAACCATATAAAGTCAATACCAGTTGGTGCTTCTGTGGTAGGCAATGCAAAATCACCTTATGAAAAGACGGATTTCATAGGAACCAATAGTTCATTTAATTACAAGGAAAAAGGCGCCAAACTTACTGATGACGAAAAAGAAGCTTTGGTGAAGGTTGACAATTTTGATTTCCCATTTGATGGAATACATAGTTTTGGGGAACTTCATGATGAATTGACGGTTATAGTAACAGATAAACCCACTGAAGAACAAAGCGATCGATATTATAAAGAAATTACGCTTTCTGCTGAACAAATAAGAGAACTTTATAGATTATTTATAGAAAACAGGGATACTTTTGGATTCTTGGAGTCCATTTTGTCTAAGATATTGCTAAAACTCAAGTGGTCATGGCATCCCGATTTAGATAAACTAAAAGACTATAATGGTAATGACATCACTATTGAGGTAAGAGAAAGCAATCAATTACTTGGTTTGTATGATTCGGAAACTAAAATGGTTTATTTGTTCAAAAATAACATTAGAGGCAACATAGACTTGCTTCGTGCCGTGTACATACACGAAATGTTTCATGCCTATTTTCATTCTCAAGAACTATATATTCCCGAAATTGAAGAACCTATAGTAGAATGCTGTGCTTTGTGTTTCCTTGAGTTATTCGACAATAAGATTTGTGAGACTTATAAAGCTTCGGTTAAACGCAAACAACAATCTTCGGCAATTTGTTATTATGGATTTGGCTCAGTTTTATTCGAACATCGAAACCTTGACTGGATGAAGTTGTATCAAAATGGACTCAATAATGTAGATGCTTCATCCTCCATTGTCAAGGAATATACGAATAAGTTTTCCCCGATTTATCCTTTTGATGACGAACAGAAAACAATGGATCTTCTATATAATATCCTAACCCCCCAAAGTAACACGAAACAAGACAAATCAGCCCAATTCCTAATTATCGAGGAGATCAACCGAGGCAACTGCGCCCAGATTTTCGGCGACCTTTTCCAACTGCTCGATCGTAATGAATATGATTATTCGGAGTATCCCATTGTGGCCGATGACGATTTGAAGAAAGTTCTGGCTGAAGAGTTCAAAAACCTCAATTTGGACGCCCTAAAGCAAGAAATTGATGCCGTTTTCAAAGAGAATTATCCCAATGGTATCACTGACAAAATACTGAATGGCGAACTGCTGGTCCTTCCTAAAAACCTCTATATCTGGGCGACAATGAACACCAGCGACCAAAGCCTGTTTCCGATTGATTCGGCATTTAAGAGAAGATGGGAGTGGAAGTATATGCCAATAGGTTATAAAAATAAAGATTGGACAATAAAGATAGGAGAAAAGGAATATAAATGGGTTGATTTTCAGCGTACAATTAACGATAAGATATATTCCGTGGATAATTCGGAGGATAAGCAACTGGGAGACTTTTTCGTCGATGCCAACCGAACTGGTACTAATATTTCTGCTGACACACTCCTTAACAAGATACTATTCTATATTTGGAATGATGTCTGCAAAGACGACCCCGATCAGATTTTCCGATGGAAAGATTACAAAGACGACAAAGAGAAGAGCATTCGGTTCTCGGACTTCTTTGATAATGATAGAGACAAAAAGCTCCAAGGCCTTATGTGTTTCCTTAAAGTCAATGCCATAGGTGAATCAGAAGAAACAAATGAGACAGAACCCTCCCTCACCACAGAAGAATCTGAAATGAGCGAAAACTCGGTTGAAAAAGATGATGAAGTAACTCCATAGACTTATGCTGCTTTTCATAGAAGGTTATCCGTATAAGCTCGATTATGAGATTCGAGAAGGTCTCACAGTTGAGGATGCTCTGGGCGGTGTGGTTTCCTTTTTCAACAAGAAGGAAGAATACTATCGCCCTGAGTATGTGGGCTATTGCTACAGCAAGGCCGCAGAGGATATGATATTTTTCTTACCTAAAGTGGTGCTGACAGGAGAGCTAAAAGAAGACAAAACAACAGATACTATTTTTGGTGCGGAGCCAACAAAAATCATTGATTTTGAGGCTAAGGATTTGGAAAAGAATTTTAAGGAGGGAGAGAGAAATAAGTATAGAGACTTTCTCTCGGAACTCTCTATATGGATTTACCGTACCATCAGCGTTTACAAAAAAGACTACAACGAGAATATCCTAGAACCTCGTGAAATACAAAGCAAGAGTACAGGACGTAAGATAAAGCACAACACTTTGCTCGATGTAATCATAGCCTTGCGCGAATTCAACCGTCACAACCAAGACTACTTTACCTTTATTGCTCGGAATATGCATAGAGGTTTCAACAAGATTCAGTGGACCAAAACCATCAACAAAAGTCAAGTTATCATTACAAACGGCGTACCGGTATACATTAATCCTGTAAACAAGAAAAAGGTAGTGAACTTCGACGAGGAGTTGCTTGTCATCTATTTCTCCATACTCAACTACATCTGCAAGGTTCACGGGTTTTCGTTTGACATCAACATCAATTATGACCTCATTCCAACAAAGGTTCTCAAAAGCAAATACATTGACAAGGGTTTTGGTACACATCGTCTGCGTCAGATAAAGTATAAATACTTTTCCGACAAGGCATTGAGAATATGGGATTTGTGTTATGCTTTTTTCGACCGTGAGCACAAGATCACCATGAAGGTGCCTGAAGATGACTTTTTGCTAGCCAAAGATTTTGAGCGTATATTTGAGGTAATGATAGACAAACTAGTGGGGGGCAACGAAAAGGAAAATCTTCCTTCCGATCTTACAGACCAAAAGGATGGCAAACTTGTTGACCACATGTATATAGACAAAGGTTTGCTGATTAAGTCAGACTTGGCGAAAGAATTGACTTACTACATTGGCGATAGTAAATACTATAAGAGAGAAAAATCCGGCAATGTGAAACTTGGAGAGACCTCTATTTACAAGCAATACACATACGCACGAAATGTGATACAATGGAACATGAACCTGTTCCTTGAAGTGCCGGGAGCGAAAAAAATCGATGGTCAACCACAATTACGTGACGACCTCACAGAAGGCTACAATCCAATTCCAAATTTCTTTATCTCGGCACATATACCCGATAAGGAACATAGCAAAGAAAACAAGTTCCTCTCATTTGATGATGATACGTTGAACAAAGAGGAAAACATTCAACTGAATCGCCAGTTTGAAAACCGCCTATTCGACCGAGACACTTTGTTGCTCTGCCATTACGACGTCAACTTCCTATTCATTGTATCCCTTTATGGGCGCAATAATAAAAAACGGCAGGAAGAATGGCGTGAAGTTGTAAGAAAGAAATTCCGAGAAAGCATTCAAGAAACGCTGAATAAACTATACAATTTCTATGTGCTACAACCACAAGCCGGCATGAATTGTTATAGTTATATTAAAGAGAATTTCCATAAACTTAATGGTAAAATATATCGTCCTCAAAAAGATGGTAATTATCTCATTTTGGCACTGATGAAAAAGGAAGCGAATGATGTAGCCAAGATATTTGGTAAACACACTTCCGACGAGATTGAAAAAAATGACGTCCTGAAGCAGAATTTGGAAAGTTATTTCCATGTAAGCGAGATAACAGAACTGAAAGAAGACTTGGTCATTGAAGATATCCCAAATGTTGGAACTCTTGAAAAAGATACTACCACGCACAAGAAGACGGGAGTTCTTATGGTGATGATGGAAAACTATAATAATAAGTCTGAAAAGTTTCTCCCATCAGGATCTATAGCAGTTGCATTAAAGGACACCCCAGAGTCGAAAGAAATAATTGATAATATTCACAATATTGGATATATACTGTTCCATATAAGAAAAGATGAAGGTAAACATCTTTTCATCGTTGAGAAAAATAGTATTGTAGATATTGATGGCATTGAAAAGGGAATTTATAAAACGACAAACAAAGGAACTAAATACGCCTTGGTTTCTTTCAACCATGAATTTGAATTATTGTCAGATAGTTTACATCCTCAAAAGAAAAAAAACAAGAATAAGTCGACCCGTTATGATGCTCAATATGCGATTTTGAATGAGCTAAAATAGTTATTCTATGCCCACATACACAAATCTTGTTGAAGGTGCAGAGAAAGAGGATAAATGACGATGATTGGCGGTTATTTTGTATTTTTGTAGGAAATATCCAGCTATGCAAGACAACACCGAACTCTTCCAACCTCAAGAACTTCAATCGCCCTTTGAAACCATCAAGGAAACCGACAGCGAAGGCCGCGAATGGTGGAACTCACGAAAACTGGCGCGACTGATCGGCTACCAGAAACACTGGAACTTTGAGCGGCTTATCAATAAGGTCACGCCCTATATGGGACTGATGACTTGGAAAAACGCACCCGATGGCAGAATCATCAAAAGCGATGTCACCGTTGCCAAGAACTATTTGTCAGAAAACGAAGTCACCCTATTTCACTTTCCCCAGTAAAGCCGCTCCGACGAAAACCCCCTCATTAAAGATGAGTTGCACAATTTTTGCTTTTTTTGTGACGACAAAAATAACGCATATGAAAAATAAAGTAATTCTATTGGCTATGATATGCTTGGCAATGATCACGACTGCCTGGGGACAAGTAGAAAGCTATTCGGATAGAGATTTGGAAGCCGAACAATACATCTTTGCCATCCAAAAGGTTTGGGCCGACAACCCCATTCAGGTGGAAAAGATCGATCCAAACGCCCGAATCAGGAGTTTCGCAAAGGCTTTCTGTAGTAGATATCAGGACTATAGACCCAACGAAGCAATGATGGACTATCTCAAAAAACCCGGAGACTACTCTTGGGAAGAAAAGCACTATTATTCGGAAGACCTCCCTCGTAATGGCTATATCAAATGCGATATGGGTGGACAGTTCGACTACCTAACAGAGATGTGTTATTGGCGTCGTCCTAATGAACATCAGTTGGTGGGCGTCTTGATGCAGATAGGTCACGAAGGTGAAGCATGCGATGCGCTGATTCTGTTTTACGACTTCGACCCAAAAACACAAGTGATGTCACCCGACACCACAATCCATCAAACCGTCATGAAAATCGTGAATAACCACACGGGCTCACTTTTCTTCGAATTACCCAAAGAAGGAAAAGACATCGATGTAACGGCAGTGCGATGGACAATGGAAGACGATTTCGTCTATGACCATTTCTTGCTCAAATGGAATGGCAACTCTTTTGACGAAGCAAAGATTGAAAATGAGGTTGAATAACCACAAGAAAAGGGCAACCCTTGACAGAAAATCATTTGTCGAAGACCGTTTTAAAGAACTCCACCGTCTCAGCAACGACCTGCTTGCGGCGGCGGGTAATGGTGTGGTTCTCACCTTCCACCACTTTGAGGGTGGCATGAGGGCCGTAGGCCTCCAAGTAACGCTCGCTGCACCACATCGGCACGATGCCGTCGCGGTCGCCATGAAGGAGAAGCACAGGACCTTGGTAGGCTGCCGCAGTGCCATAGATGTCGAGCTGCTGCGTGGTGACGAGGTACTCGCGACCCAACTTATACAACCCCCAACAGCGGATGTATTCCGGCGGGTCCTTGGGGTCGAAGGTCGCGTTGAAGAACTTGCCGCCTTGGCAGGCCTCCTTGATGACCGAGCCTGGGGCAATCAATACCACACCCGCTGGTACTGGGCTTTTAGCAGCCAAACGTCCAGCAGCCATCGAAGCGACGACACCACCCTGCGAGTGACCCAACAAACCCACGCCATTCACATAGGGCAGGCTCTGCACATAATCCCAAACGGCTCGCGCTTCGGCCAGCTCCTTTTCGATGGTCATGTACTGCTTGCGGCCTTCGCTCTTGCCGTGTCCACCAAAGTCGAAGCGGATGGAGGCGATGCCGGCTTTGGCAAGACCTTTCGCGAGCTGCGGCATGGGAATATAGTCCTTGCTGGAGAAGATGCCGTGCATCAGGATCACCATCGGGCATTGGTCGGTTGTTGGATCAAACCCATCGGGCAAAGTGACCTTATAGGCAATCTCGCCTTGAGGACCTCGGATGGATGCTTTTTGCGCTTGGCAACCCGATAGAAACACCAGGCCAAGCATTGTCAAAAGTAGATATTTAACAAATTGTCTCATAAATAGATAACGATGATTGCTTTGGTTTATTGTAATTTGATTAAATGCCAATGATAGATTATTTCATACATTTGCAGCAACGATACTCATCTGATGAAAACAAACTTGTATTTTCAAGCGATAACAAAATTTTTTCTCGGCGTCATCATTTTGGGTCTGCTCATCTTCTTGCCCGCAGGCTCACTTCATTATTGGCAAGGCTGGCTACTGATGGGCATTTTGTTCGTCCCCATGTTTGTTGCAGGGATGGTCATGATGGCGAAGAACCCAGAACTGCTGCAAAAACGGTTGAATGCCAAGGAACAAGAGAAGGAGCAAAAGACCGTCGTGGCCTTTGGTGTTGGCCTCGCCTATTTCGTTCGGCATTATGCTTTTGTACATCCCTTTGATAACCAAACGCATCCGAAATGAAGAAGCTGTGCTTGAACAAGGGTTGGAAGGCTACAGCGAATACAAACAACGGGTGAAATACAAGATCTTACCTTTTATCTGGTGATGTTATGAAAAACCACAGACTGTATTCTAGCGAGAATAGCAAAAAGTAGAATTGAGAATTTTTCTAATAACTTTTGAGAATTTTTATTAGTAGATTTGAGAATTTTATCTATTTTTGCATCATAAAATCAACTTGTTATGTTTAAAAAACCGCAATTTTATGAATTAAAGTCGAGACTATTGGAACCAAAAGATAAAATCCAAACAGTATCGGGGCCTCGCCAAGTGGGTAAGTCGACGATGGTCAAGCAGGTGTTGCAAGAAATCGACATTCCATATTTGTCGGTCAGTGCAGACAATGTGCCAAAGACAGACACTTTTTGGATTAGCGAAATGTGGGCCACGGCACGCGCTAGAATGAAGGCTGCTAATGCACCAGAGTTTCTGTTGGTCATCGATGAAGTGCATAAGCTAGACAATTGGAGCGAAGCCGTCAAGAAAGAATGGGATGACGACGTGAGAAATGACATCAATATGAAAGTGGTCATTTTGGGTTCTTCGCGGTTGTTGCTAAAAGATGGCCTGACAGAATCGCTAGCAGGACGTTATGAACTAATACGCATGCCGCACTGGAGTTACAACGAGATGCGTGAGGCTTTCGCTATGGACTTAGACCAATACATCTATTTTGGTGGCTATCCTGGTGGAGCCAAATACATCAAAGATGAACGTCGCTGGCGAAGATATATTAAGGACAGCATTATTGCGCCCGCCATTGAACGTGACATCCTTACAACGAAGATGATCTACAAACCCATATTGATGCGACAACTCTTTGATTTGGGATGCATGTACTCAGGCAAGGAACTTTCTCTAAACAAGATGTTGGGGCAATTGCAGGATGCCGGTAATGTGACGACGCTGGCAGGCTATCTCAACACATTGGAAGAAGGACGTCTCCTCTGCGGTCTTCAAAAATATGCACAAGACGAAGCGCGCAAATACAATTCCGTTCCGAAACTTATGGTTTACAATACAGCACTACTCACAGCACAAACCAGTACGACATTTCACAAGACCTTTACCATGCCTGCCTTATGGGGTAGATGGGTAGAAAGCGCAGTCGGTGCTTATCTGCTCAATCAAGCCGACGAATACGACTACAAGTTGTACTATTGGCGCGAAAACAATGATGAGGTGGATTTCGTCATAGAGTACAGCGGACAACATATTGCCATTGAAGTGAAGAGTGGAAGGCGTGGCGCAAACGAAGGCTTGAAGACTTTCACAAAAAAGTTTCATCCCCAACAGTCTTTTGTTGTCGGAACAGATGGTGTCCCTATCGAGGAATTCCTTACTTGGAACTTAGGAAATCTGTTAGAATCTAAACCAATATAATTACTACTCATGAAACCCAAACTAGCGATCTTCGACCTCGACGGCACGCTGCTCGACACCATCGACGACCTCAAGGAGGCTGTCAACCACGCCATGAGCTTGAGAGGTTTCCCGACCATGGCGCCCGCAACCTGATGCGAAAGGCCTTGCCCATTGGCCATAAGGACGACGACATGGTAGATGCCGCCTACAACGACTTCAAGGTCTATTACATTACCCATATCGACACATACACAAAACCCTTTCCAGGCATACAAGACCTCTTGGCCAAGCTGCACCATGAAGGCGTGATGCTGGCCGTCGCCTCCAACAAGTTCCAAGAAGGCACTGAACACCTCATCAAAGAGTTCTTCCCCGAGATCCCCTTTGTGGCGGTCTTGGGCGGTCGCCCCGACTTCCCCCTCAAGCCCGACCCCGAAATTGTCGGCGAGGTGCTACGCAAGGCGGGCATCGAGAAAGAGGATGCCGTGATGATTGGCGACTCCGACACCGACATGGCGACTGCGGCCAACGGCGGCATCATAGGCATCGCCGTGAACTGGGGATATAGGGATATGAGAGACATTATCAATTGGGGAATCGGCCCTTCGACGGGCTCAGGGACCGAACCTTGGAAAGTAGTGCGGCATTACTGCATGTCGCGCATCCACGGCAAAGGCACCAAGCCCGAGCTGAAGGTCAGGCAATGGCTGTGGCGACACGGCTACCGCTATCGTCTCAATGTGAAAAGCGTGCCAGGCAAACCGGATATCGTCATGCGGCGATATCGGACGGCAATTTTTGTGAATGGGTGTTTCTGGCATGGACATTTTGTTGAGTTTAGTGTTGAGAAATGCGAAGCATTCGACGGAGTCAATTTAGAGTTTAGAGAAGAAAGTTCCCAATGTTGTAAAATTCCGCAGACAAATAGGGAGTTTTGGGTGAACAAGATCAAAAGGAACCAAGAGCGTGACCAAAAGAACTACCAAGTGCTACACGACAACGGCTGGCAGGTCATCGTCATTTGGGAGTGCCAACTGACGCCCAAACGCATCGAGGAGACCATGCTCCGCGTGGAACTGTTGCTCAACGAGCATTTTTTGGCTTTGCACCAACCGAAGGTGATACCATACAATGTTCAGGAAATGCCTATTTCTATTGCAGCGGAAGAAGAAGAGCATTACGAAAAGAGGTGAGAATTAAAATATCTTTCTATCTTTGCAGTCTTAAACCAATTAAAACGCATTAAAAATGAAGAAGTTTATTACCGCAATAGCAATGCTTCTGTTTGCTGGCATGACAGCAATGGCTCAAGAAACCACCTATGCCAAGAGCGACTTCGTCCCTGGCGATGAGATTATTTTCGACGACAACTTTGAAGGGGAGAAACTAGGCGAGTTCCCGCTGAGGTGGGATTTGCTGGACGGATATGCGGAGACGGCACAGCAGCAGGGACGCAACGTGATTGCCTTCACCGACAACGGTCTGGGACAGGTGATGCCGCTGATGAAAAAGAAGTGGGATTGGCTGCCAGAGGTATTTACGGTGGAGTTTGACCTCTATGTGGCTCCGATGAATACGGGGGACGAGGAAGAGACATCGCTCGAGATGAGCATTTATTTCGGCGACCGCGGCGATGACAGCTACTACAACGCCTCGAGCAACGTGCGCTTCTGGTATAGGGAAGACGGCTCGTGCAACCTGACGTGGAGCCTGCTGAAACCAGACCGGGACAACCAATCGAGTGGAGAGAAGATGCTGGGACTGAGCTCGGGCAACAGCGACTACCTGGAAAAGGACAACCCTGTGGTTGCTGGAGAGTGGAACCACTTCGCTTTCTCGTTCAACCAG
>CADBGN010000048.1 GCA_902794155.1 uncultured Bacteroidia bacterium | reverse complement strand
AAAGATACGAAAAACAATCCAAAAATCGGCATAAATCAGAGATTATTATGAAACAATCTCAAACAAATTAACCCTGCCTTACTTTTTAAAGTGGACTCATAATTGTATTTGAGCATTTTGTAATTCACTATAACAATTTTTGTATTCTTCGTTACCAAATCCAGAATAATGGTCAAGAATATATTGGTAACTCTCCAAATTGATTTTTGCAAGAGTATATTCTAAATAATTCAATTTTATGTATTGCGCTTGCAACAGTTCACATAATTTAGAATTTTTATGTTCGATTTTATCTATACTGTCAATTAACTTTGTTTGAATTCTAATAGAATCTTTTATTATTTGCGCTTTTTCTCTTACATATTTTTGAGTTTCATATTCGCGGCTTAATTCTATTATTGAGCAAAGATAATGTAAAGAATCATCTATTATCTTTAATCTGTTTGTAATAGAATCAATTATTCTGGTCTGAATTAATTCTTCATGAATATGTCGAATTTTACTATTGTATTCGTCTATTGTAAAGGGTATTTCTTCTCTGTCTTCAATTGTGTATAAATCGTATTCATCTTGTATTGTATTTATTCTGTTTATTTTCTGATTATATTGTGGGTCAATAATAAATGATGATGTATTAAACTGAAAACACAAATAATAGACTAGGGCAAAAAAGAAAACCCCAATAATTAATACTATAATCCATAATACCAATTTGTTTTCTAATATGGATTTTAACCCCTTTTTCTTCATTTTTATTATTCCTTATGTTTTTCTCAATCACGAGTTTCACGCCACAAATGTAGGAAAAAACTTGCATCGTAGTTTCCGCCATTCGATTAATTGCCCCATTGTTTAAATCTTCAAGTTGGATGTCAGCATCGCTTTCAAAACAAAGACATCGCATTGTTTTTTTCAAAAACTCATCATATTTCAAAAAAATTGCTGTATTTTTGCCATCAAAATAACATCATTATGTCACAATCAGCATACACTATCCGATTGGATTCAGACTTGAAAAAACGTTTCGATACGCTTTGCGAAGGCTTCGGCATGAGTGCTTCTACGGCGTTCAATGTTTTTGTTCGGGCTGTTGTCCGCAAGCGCAAGATTCCTTTTGAAATCGAGATGTCGGAAAAAGACGAAAGTTTTGAAAAAGGCAGACAGGCATTCCTTGAAATCAGAAGGCAAGCCGAAGAAGGTCGCTTTCCTGACCTAACATTGGAAGAAATCAATGAAGAAATCAGATTGGCAAGAGAAGGCAAATGAAGAATCATTTTGTTGTTATTGACACTAATGTCCTCGTTTCAGGCTTAATTAGCCGAAATCCTGATTCACCAACTTTGGGAATCGTGAATTACTTGCTTGCCAACAAAGGCATTATTACCCCAATGTATAATGAAGAGATTTACAAGGAATATGAAAATGTCTTGCATAGAACGAAATTTAATTTTGAACCATCTACAGTAAATGATGTTCTGGAAAGAATTCGGGACATAGGTATTTCAAGTGAAAGGAAATCTTCCAAGGAATTTATTCCCGACCCGAAAGATGTTGTGTTTTACGAAGTTGCCTTGTCGAAAGAGGATTCGTTCTTGGTTACGGGCAATATCAAACATTTCCCGAAAGTAGATATGGTGGTCACACCAGCAGAAATGATGGAAATCATAAAGCGTAATTTGGAAGAATAGTTTTCAATACCGACCGAAAATCAATCTGAGTTTTTTCCAAAATCGATAAAAAATCACAATTTTGGAAAAAACTCATTGTGGTTTCAGAATAATTTATTTCCTTTGCATCCTGTTAGAATATAGAATGTTATGGAAAAATTGATAGGTCGCGAACAGGAGATAAAATTGCTGAAGGAATATACCAGTTCCGAGCGTCCTGAATTTGTTGCTATTTATGGTCGCCGAAGGGTCGGCAAGACTTATCTCGTCAACCAACTGTTCAATGGAAAAATGGCTTTTGCCATAACGGGCGTACTCAACGGCACCAAGGAGGAGCAGATGGAGGCTTTCATTGACGCCATGCAGGAATATAGCGGCAAACTGCCTGAAAAACCCAAGACATGGATGGAGGCTTTCAGGATTCTGAAACTTTATCTGAAAAAGAAAGTCACGCTGAAACGCCGTTGCATCGTGTTTCTCGATGAATTGCCTTCGATGGACACGCAACGGTCGGGATTCGTGCGGGCATTGGGCTATTTTTGGAACAGTTGGGCTTCGCTGCAAGACAACCTGACGCTGATTGTGTGCGGCAGCGCCACCTCGTGGATGATACGCAACATCATCAACGACAAAGGTGGCCTCCACGACCGCATCACGCACGAATTGCATTTGCACCCGTTTACGCTGAAAGAGACAGAGTTATACCTCAAGAGCCGGCAATTCAAGTGGGACCGCCTGACCGTCATGCAGGCATACATGGCCTTGGGCGGCGTGCCCTATTATTTGAGCCTGCTTCATCGTGGCGAGAGTTTCGCCGCCAACATCGACCGACTGTTTTTCGGCGACGAAGAAGAACTTCGCAGGGAATACAAACGGCTGTATTCCACTTTGTTCAAGTCGCCGGAATCGTATATGACCATCGTCAATGCTCTGGCAAAAGCCAAGGCAGGAATGTCGCGCGACGAATTGAGAAAGGCTTTGGGTCAGGATTCAAGCGGATCGCTCAGCGGGAAACTTGAAGACCTCGTCAATTGCGACATTCTTCGCAAGTATCCCATCCACAACAAAACCACGAAAAAGAATTCCGCCATCTATCAACTTGTTGATTTCTACTCGCTTTTCTACCTTACCTTTGTGTCGCGCGCCGAGGCTGAGACGGGCTATTGGAGCAACCATATCGGCACTTCCGAGGTCAACACATGGTTGGGATTGAGTTTTGAGCGGGTGTGCCTGACCCATGTGCAACAAATCAAGCAAGCACTTCACATCGATAGGATTTCGACCCAATTCTATTCGTGGCGAAGCCAGAAAAGTGCACCAAAAGCGCAAATCGACATGGTTCTTGACCGCGCCGACGGCATCATCAATCTGTTTGAAATCAAATACAGCGAGGCGGATTTTCGCCTTGATAACGATGAGGCCAAAAAACTGCAAAACAGGATGGCGGCCTTCCGCAATGAAACAAAGACAAAGAAAGCCTTATGGCTCACATTGCTAACTACTTACGGTCTTAATGAAGGCCGTTATTCCTCAACTTTTGTTTCGATTTTAACGATGGATGACTTGTTCCAATAATTGGTTTTCGTAATCTGAGTTTTTTCCAAAGTTGATAAAAAATCACAATTTTGGAAAAAACTCAACCGAAAATCCTACACTTCTTTCCAACGAGTTTTACCGTTCAAAAACCCTCAAAATCTTCAACTTCGTCTTCTCCATCTTGCCTCCGTAAGGATGCTCGCGCAAAGGCAGATTGAACCTTGTCTTTCCTTTGAGCACCGTTTGTGGATGCGTGAACTCTCGGAAACCCCACTCGCCGTGGTAGGCACCCATACCGGAGTGGCCTGTGCCGTTGAAGGGAACACCTTTCACCATCATGTGGATGCAGACCTCGTTGATGCAACCGCCGCCGTATTGTTGGGTCTGCATGACGCGGTTGGCCCATTTCATATCCTTGGTAAACAGATACATGGCCAAGGGATGCTCACGCTCGGCGATGGTGTCCATCAGATTGTCAACTTCGGCATCTTTGAAAGGAACAATGGGCAGCAAGGGACAGAAAAGTTCATGTTGCACGATGTGTTCGTTGATGTCGACGGGATAGATGAGGGTGGGCGCATAGCGGCGGGTTTCCTTGTCGCCGATGCCACCAAAAATGATACGGTCGCGGTATTCGTCGGCGAGGCGGTCGCATTTGCCGTAGGCAGCATCGGTGATGAGTTTGGGATATTCGGGATTGCTTTCGGGGTGTTCGCCGATTTGCTTGATGAAGGCTTGTTTGAGTTCCTCAATGAAAGGCTTGGCCACCTCTTCCGCAATGGCTATCTGGTTGATATTGATGCAGATTTGTCCGGCGTTGCAGAGTTTGAAGAAGGCAATTTTGCGGGCGGTGTCTTTCAGGTCGGCGTCTTTGCGGACGACGCACCAGTTGCCGGTCTCGCCACCAAGTTCCAAGGCCACTGGGGTGAGATTTTTGGCGGCTTCGGCCAACACATGTTTGCCCACCGAGGGCGAGCCGGTGTAGAAAATCTTGTCGAAACGCTGCGCCAGACATAAATCTGCCACATCGTGACCGCCGTCAATCAAGGTGACATATTCGGGCGGAAAGACTTCAGCGAAGAACTTTTTGAGAAATGCAGTGCTGGCCGCCGACTTGGAACTGGCCTTGATGACCGCCGTGTTACCTCCACACATCGCTGCCGCCACCACGCCAATGGTGAGCAGCAGCGGGAAGTTGAACGGGCTGATGACCAACGACACACCGTAAGGCATCTTATACACCTTAGTAATTAGGCTCGGGAAGCACATAAGCCCGCTGAAATGCCTCTCTGGGCGCGACCAACGCCGCAAGCCGCGAATCATCTCATTGATTTCCACGATGATGGGGCCAACGTCGCAGAGATAAGCCTCCACGTGGCTCCGCCCAAGGTCTTTGGCGAGGGCATCTTCCATCTCGGTTTCATGGGCTATCACGGCGGCTTTCAGTTTTTTGAGTTGCTGGATTCTCCATTTTATGGGTAAGGTCGTGCCGGTGCGGAAAAACTTCCGTTGCGCGGCCACAATTGCGCTGATTTCGTTTTCGGTGTAGGACATGATGAGGGGTTATGGGTTGGGTGTGACAGTTTTTAGGATCTGTTCTATATCGTTATTATTCATTGTGATAGGCGCAGAATAATTGATGGAGTCTTGGACAATCATTCGAGTCAATTCCTCGTAATCCTCGCTTTTTACGGGAGACACGAGCTTGTCCATGCCGCATTGAGCCATCAATTGGGCAACGGCTTGCAGGAATAGTTCGGCGGCCTGCCCGTCGTCAGTGTCGAGATGGGCAATGTGGCAATGTCTTGCCAACATAGCGTATTTTTCTGTGCAGACCTCTTTCTGGAATTCTAATACGGGCATGAGCATCAAGGAGATGGCTTGTCCGTGAGGCAGATGATATTTGGCGCCGATGCTGTGTGCAAAGGCGTGGACATAGCCCGCCAACTGCGTGTTGATGGCGTGGCCGCCAAAATAAGCAGCCCGACACATGTTCAAACGCGCTTCGATATTCTCCGGTTCGCGAATCACGACAGGAAGATTCTCGAAAATGAGCCGCACACCCTCCTTGGAAAGATACATGTTCGCCTCGTCGACTTTGACATCACTGACGGCACCTTCAATGACATGGCTGAGGGCATCCATGCCGCAGGCGGCGGTCACAGTTTGAGGCGCATGGATGGTTAGTTCGCTGTCAAGAATCACATGGGTCACATCAAGGCCAATCAATACGGTGGAAGTCTTCACCCCTTGGCTGTTATGCACCACGGCTCCCACAGTGACTTCGGCTCCCGTGCCAGCCGTGGAAGGCACCGAAATCATGGGCAACGTCTTTCCAGGGACGGGCAAAAACTTTATCAGCAAGGACTTGACGCTTCTGCGAGGCATCTTTGCTCCAGCAGCAATCATCTTGGTGGTATCCATCACCGAACCGCCTCCGAGGGCAATCACACATTCCGCCTGACATTCGATGGCCTTTTTGCGGCCTGCCTCAATGAGGTCGATGTTGGGTTCGGAATTGATGTCGTTGAAGACGGCGTAATGGATTTCGGCCTCCTCCAAGGCTTGCGTAATGGCTTGCTCATATCCGAGGCTGCTCAAAGTTTGGTCGGTGACCACCAGCACATTCTTATAGCCGCATTTTTGGCAAATCTTGCCAATTTTTTTTCGCGCGCCGTGGCCTTCAACCAATTGTGGCTGCGGTAACGGGACGGTGTGAATCACCTTGCCGGACAAACGGTGAATCTGTTTTCTGATATGATAGGTTTCCATGATTTGATCTTTAGTGGAGCAAAAATACAATTATTATTCGAATTATTTTCATATCTCAAAAAGAATTACGACCTTTGCAGCCGCAAATTTCGAATGAAAGAATTGTATTAAAAAATTGTAAACCAAAATATTATGAGTAAGTTTAACGACATAATGAGCGAAATCGGTCAGGCTTTGGTGAGCAAAAAGTTCTGGGTTGAGCTGCTGATCATGACTTTCGGCATGTTCATGACGGGCGTTTGCGTGTATTATTTCCTCGTCCCGAGCAAACTGATTGTCGGCTCCATTTCGGGTTTGTCCATCGTGCTGACCAACATTTTCAACGGCATTGGTATCAATATCAGCCTGTCTATGATGATTTCCATCATCAACGCTATCTTGCTGATTTTAGCCTATTTGCTCATTGGCAAGGAGTTCGGACTCAAAACGGTGTATTGCGCCATGATTCTCGGTCCCATGACCAAGGTCTGCGAGTGGATCTATCCTTGGGAAAATTTTGCCACGCCCAACAGCTATTTGGTCAACATGGGTGTCGATCCTAGCTCTGCCTATTCAGTGATGGGTAACCCTTGGTTTGACCTGCTCTGCTGCGTGATCATCCTCAGTGCTGCCCAAACGCTGATGTTCTCTATCAACGCCTCCACGGGCGGCCTTGACATTCTGGCAAAGATTGTCAACAAATACCTGCACTTTGACATGGGTAAGTCGGTGAGTGTGGCTGGCGCCATCATCTGCCTCACGGCTTTTGCCATTAACCCCTTCCAAATGGTTGTCATTGGCCTTATCGCCACATGGATCAACGGTCTAGTGGTTAATATGTTCACGGCTAACCTGAACCAGCGCAAGCGTGTTTGCATTGTTTCGAAGGACTATGACCGAATTCGCCATTACATCATCGACGAACTCCATCGTGGCTGCACGCTTTATGAAGTCATCGGTGGTTACACCAATGAAAAGTCGATTGAATTGGAATCGTTGCTCACTAACGACGAGTTCTCGAAGTTGATGGAGTATCTCGGAAAGAACGAAATCAATGCCTTCACCACCGCTGGTAACGTCAGTGAGGTATACGGTTTGTGGGCAAAAGATCGTCACCGTACAAGAAAACACGCTGAAAAGCGTTAAAATAATAGATAGTAGTAAGATTGTTTTTTCATGGTGCCGCGGCAGAATCGCTTCTGCCGCGGTTTTGTTTTGCTTTTACACGGGACTTTGTAACAAGTCCAATGCCTAGTGTCCCGTAGGCTAGCGTCAACAAACAATTAAACGATTAAACATTCAACAGTTCAACAGAAATCCTTACCTTTGTGCCAAATTTAATCCTCACAAAATGGAAAAGCTTTTAGATAAATTCCTGAGATACGTCTCCGTGGAGACGACCTCCGACGAAAATTCCGAGTCACAACCCAGCACCGCCAAACAGCTGAACCTCTTGAAGATGCTTCGCGATGAGCTGCAAGCCATGGGCATCAAGGCTGAGCTGGACGAATACGGCTATGTGATGGCCACCATCCCTTCCAATGTCGACCGCGACATTCCCGCTATCGGATTCATTGCCCATGTCGATACCTCGCCTGACGCTTCGGGTGCCGACATTAAGCCGCAAATCATCCCGAACTATGACGGCAACGACATTGTGCTGAACAAGGAAAAGAACATTGTGTTGCGTGTTTCTGAGTTTCCTGAGATGGCACAGTATAAAGGCCAAACGATGATCACCACCGATGGCACAACGCTGCTCGGCGCTGACGACAAGGCTGGTGTGGCCGAAATCATGTACGCCGCCCAGTATATGATGGAGCATCCCGACTTCAAGCATGGCGAGATCAAGATCGGTTTCACGCCCGACGAGGAGATCGGACGTGGTGTGGTGAAATTTGACGTGAAGAAATTCGGTGCAAAGTATGCCTATACCATGGATGGCGGTGAAATCGGCGAATTGGAGTATGAGAACTTTAATGCTGCTGGGGCCAAAATTCACATCCAAGGCAGCAACATCCATCCCGGCTATGGCAAGGACAAGATGGTGAATTCTATGCTCATCGCCATGGAACTCAACGGTATGCTGCCCGTGGAGCAGCGTCCGCGTTTCACACAGGGCTATGAAGGCTTCTTCCACCTGACCGAAATCAATGGCACTGTGGAGGAGACAACGATGTCGTACATCATTCGCGATCACGACCGCGCTAAGTTTGAGGAAAAGAAAGCCCTCATTACCTCGGTAGCGGAGTTTTTGAACAAGAAATATGGCGATGTAGTTAAGCTGGAGCTGAAGCACCAGTATTACAACATGCGTCAGGAGGTGGAACCGCATTTCTTCATCGTCGAAAGAGCGATTAAGGCCATGGAGATGGCCAACATCAAGCCGAAAGTTCAACCCATCCGAGGTGGTACCGATGGCGCCAACCTCTCGTTTATGGGACTGCCTTGCCCCAATATCTTTGCTGGTGGACACAACTTCCACGGAAAGTTGGAGTATGTGCCGCTCGAAAGCATGATGAAGGCCTCAGAGGTAATTTTGAACATCATCACCCTGTTCCAATCGGAGCAATAATTGGGTCGTCATGAAGGCTTTGACCTTGGACAAAAGGCGGAAAAACATCACTGTGGCAGCAGTGCTTACTGCTGCCGCGGTGTTGTATGCGCTGATTTCTTTGGTCAACCATTACCTGTTCAAAACCTACGCGCTCGACTTGGGGCTCTACACCCATGCGTTGTACGACTATGCCAATTTCCGCATGGCCGATTGCAGCCTGTTCAGGCCTCAGGCGCAAAACCTCTTCAGCGACCATTTCGACTTGTATCTGCCGCTTCTGTCGCCGCTGGTTTATGTGTTTGGGAGTTACACCCTGCTTCTGGTTCAGATTGTGGCGGCGTTGCTGGGTGGCTGGGGCGTCTATAAGTTGATCAGCCTCTATACCGACGATGGTTTGATGCCTGTTTTGGCAGCCTCGGTTTTCTTTGTCTCTTTTGGAGTTATTCATGCCATAGCTTTCGATTATCACTCCAACGTATTGACAGCCATGATGTTGCCATGGTTACTATATTTCCTCAAGCAAAGGAGGTTTGCCATGGCTTCTGTATTTGTTGTGCTATTCGTTATCGGCAAGGAAAACATGTCATTGTGGCTGTTTTTCATCACCATCGCTTTGATGTGGGATTACAGGAAGGACAAGAAAGCTCTTTGGCATTTGGTGGCATATGCGGCGTTTTCTTTGGCTTACTTTTTCATAATCAATATGATAGTTATGCCGAGGATAGGGGGTAGTGGGGCTGGATTTGCCCGTTATGCCCATTTGGGCGACAATTACGTGGACATTGCCGGAAGCCTGCTCGCTCACCCTTGGGAAACGTTGAAGTTGTTCTTCACCAACACGATGGGCTACTCCAAATTCGATGGGGTAAAGCAAGAATTTTATATTTGTACTTTGACTTCTGGAATGTTACTTACTTTATTGAAGCCCAATTACTTACTAATGCTTGCTCCCCTTTTGGCGCAGAAAATGCTGGCCGTTGACCCCAACTTCTGGGGCGTTTCCTTCCAGTATTCAGTTGAGTTTGTGCCCGTGTTGGTGGTCTCATCGTTCTTGGTGCTTGTCAAGTTGAAGAACGCAAAGTGGAGAAAGGCCTTGGGCTTTGTCTTGTTGCTCTCCACGGTGCTGACCACCTTTTATACCATAGGTGTGCCTAAATCCACCATTTTGGTTGACCAACTTTGTGTGTATCAAGGCCGTCATTACGAGCAGAAGGAGTTTGATGTTCATTATGCCTACAATGTCATTGATAGGATTCCTGACGATGCATCGGTGTCCGCGATTACGCCGTTCGTGCCTCATCTGGCGATGCGCGACACGATAAGGAATTTCGCCAACACAAAGGACGTCAGGACGGATTATGTGCTTATCACCGCGCCATATTTCGAGTATGAGCGTCAAGGGGTGTTAGTGCTCAAGAATCGTGATGAATATGAGACGGTTGCCACCGATGGCACTATTTATCTTTTGAAGCGGATTGTGCCTTGAATTCCTGTAGGGTAGGCGGTTGTGCCATAAGGCCTTTGCAGGTGTAAACGAAGTAGTTTTTCACCGTTTTGCCATTGCGTTCGATAGGGATGATGCCCGCCAATTCAATTTCCTTGAAATACCATTGATAGGTCTCTTTCGGGTCTTTCATGTAACGGCTGTCGGAGAGGAACCAATAGTCTTCGCCAAGCTGGAATCCTCCCCGTTCATCATTGATCCAAAGGTATTTATGCAAAAACTCGGGCCATCCCAAGCCCATGACTCTCATGTTGAGTGGGCGTGCCACATAGTAGTCGAGGTTGGACAGCGGAAACCATTGGTTGGCCACGATACCATCTTCTTCTTTCATCACGCCTTCGGCAATCTTTTCCTCGCGGAAATCGGCGAATTTTTCGCCCAGTTGCCGCCAACCGTACATGTCGAGGGTGAAGTCGTCGCGGCCCAGTTGCTCGGGCTCGGTATGATTGTCTAATGGGATGAACCCAGTTTTAATTTCAGCCACGCCAACAACCAAGGTAATCACCAGCACAGCCAAGGCCGCAATGATTGATTTGGGCAATTGTTCTGGACGGGTGTTTTTGCTTCTTAAATAAATGGAAATCAGCAGGATGAGCGAGATATAAGCGGGTGAGTTCCAATGTGGAAGGGTGGGACGCATGAGCGAAAAGACCCAAAAGACGGCAATCATGGGCAAGGCAATGCACAAAATGAGGCGTTTTGCGGACTGTTCCATGATGGTTTTCTTTTTTAGTGCTGCAATTATGGCAATGATGGCCAAAATGAAAACCACTGGGTTGTTATAGAAGAACTCGCCTGCCAACTCTGTTCCGAAGGTGCTGAAATTGATGCTGTTGCCTCCCACGCGTTCGCCATGGAACTGGAAACTGATGAAGCCGTTTTGGATGTTCCAATAGAGAATGGGGATGCAACAAATGGCAGAAATCAACAAGGATAGGTAAAGATAGGGGTTCTTGAGTTGTTTTCGATTGAAAATCAAGATGTAAAGCCCCATTCCAACCCATAGGAAAACGCCTGAATACTTGGAGAGCATGGCGAGACCTGCAAATAATCCGAAAAAAAACAAGAATTGATTTTTTTCGGATTTCACCGCCATCCAGATGGCAAGCAGCCAGAACAGCATCAGTGGCGTGTCGGGCATGATGAAGATGCCAGTAATGACGAAGGCATAAATGGATGCGGTGAAAAGCAGTGCGGTATAGAGTCCTGTCAAAGCATCTTTGAGCTCCTTTCCGATGCGGAAGATGACATAGGTATTGGCCGTCATGAAGACCACTGAAGCGAAACGGATAAAGAACTCGCTGTCGAGCAACAAGTTAAGACTAAACAATTGGATGGCCCATCCCACCATGGGCGGGTGGTCGAAATGGCTCCAATCGGGATAGAGGGCGTAGGTCCAGTAATACACCTCATCGTTGCCCAACTCCATCCATGCGGCCAAAATACCTCTCACGACAGCGCTGATGGCTAAGAGCCATATCAGTATCTTGTTGATATTTTGCTCTTTAATTCTCACTTGCTCTCCTCTTTTTTCTCTTTGGCTTTTTTGAAGAGATACCAAATTAGTGCCGCGAAAGCGACGATGTATACAAACCAATACAGGTAGGTTTGTGACTTGTTGACGAAGTCGAGCCGTTGGTCGACGGGCTCAGGCGTCGTATGACGCGTGACAGGATTCAAGTAAAAATGTTGCAATCCGTTGACGTTGATCTGCGTCCTGACATAGTGGTCTTCGGGCTGGATGACATAATAGGCTGTTGCCACTTTTTCTTCCGTCTTCAGCACTTTGCCGTCTTGCCCAATGAACTTCACCTCCTGCATCTCGTTGGCTGAAGTTTCAACATATAAGGTGTCGCCCACCAACTCGGCGCGTGTCAGATGTGGCAGTTTCCGGGCTTGTTCGACTTTTTCGGCCAAAGACATGGGGTGATGGAACCAGTTGTCGAACTCTACGGCGTAGCAGAGGCCTCTGTCCAAGGCTTCATAGACATGCTCGGGGTTGAGGTCAGGGATGTTAATCATGGTCAGGTTGTGGCACACCTCGCTCGCTTTTGTGATGTCGTGGGTGTCGTCGTCGCCGAGGGCATACACACGGTGTCCATTGGAAAGGGCCTTGTCCCAATGCTCGATGGCGTTGCCATAAGGATTAACCACCTCAATCAGGCGGTAGTTGCTCAAAAAAATCATGTCGCTCACCTGATAGCCTTTGGTGAATGAGGCATGGGCGGGCATGACGAAGCGGCAACGTTCTCCTAACTTGTTGATGGTATGCTGCTTCATGTTGAGGTTTTGCATGAAGGGGAAATCGGGCCAATACACTGACTCGGCGCCAATGCAGATTTGGTGCGTCTTGCGGAACAGGCCATAGCCGTGTTCGTATGCGGGAATATAGTCTTCTCTTTCCGAGCCGTGTGTGTTGATGCCCATATAGTCTGAGATGCCGTAGTGGTCGTAGCCCAAGGCTTGATAGACGCTGTCGATGGTGGTTTCCTTGCTTTTGCGACCGTTGGTCAAGCCAAAATACCTGCGCGAATGGCAATGGAAATGGTACTTCTTCCATTGGTCGGACTGCATTTCTTGATAAGGATTGTAGAGGTATTCGCCGCTAAAGGGTTTGGGTTCCTTGAAACTGTAGGTGGGCACGGAGAGGTAGATATACAATACGAGCAACAGCAAAGCGATGCCTAAGCTGGCCATCACTCTGCCGAAATAAAACCAAAAGCCGTGTTTTTTCTCAGTTTTGCTCATAATGAATTGCAAAGAAAAGGAAAAAAGCGGGATTTTGATCGATTTTTAATTTGATTTTGAAAGATTTCTTGCCGAAGGCAATTCTGAAAGAAAGAATTAGCGTATCTTTGCAGCCTAATTTGAAATCATTCTTAATAAGGACGAAATGGATCAGAATCCGAACGAAAATATCATCAGTGAAGTCACGAACAAAGAATACGAATACGGCTTCGTGACCGACATTGAAACTGATTTTGTGCCGAAAGGCTTGAACGAGGACATCATTCGCCTCATCTCCAAGAAGAAAGAAGAGCCCGAATGGCTGCTGGAGTTCCGCCTGAAGGCTTTCCGCCATTGGCAGACGTTGAAGCAACCCAACTGGGCACATCTTGACATCCCCGAAATCAACTACCAGGATATCATCTATTACGCAGCGCCGCGTAAACGTCAGCAGAAGCAGAGCCTCGACGAGGTGGACCCCGAACTGTTGGCCACTTTCGACAAACTCGGCATCTCACTCGACGAGCAGAAGAAACTTTCGGGCGTGGCTGTCGACGCGGTGATGGACTCCACCTCGGTGAAGACGACCTTCCAGGAGACGCTCTCGAAGCATGGTGTCATCTTCATGTCGTTCAGCGAGGCCGTCAAGCAGCATCCTGATTTGGTGAAGAAATATCTCGGCAAGGTGGTGCCTTATACCGACAACTTCTTTGCTGCACTCAATTCGGCGGTCTTCAGCGACGGCTCGTTCTGCTACATCCCGAAAGGGGTGCGTTGTCCCTTGGAGCTGTCCACCTATTTCCGTATTAATGCGGCCAACACGGGCCAGTTTGAGCGCACGCTCATCGTGGCCGACGAAGGCGCGTATGTGAGTTACATGGAAGGTTGCACGGCTCCGCAACGCGATGAGAACCAGCTTCATGCAGCCATCGTGGAAATCATTGCCGAGACGGATGCAGAAGTGAAGTATTCCACAGTGCAGAACTGGTATCCTGGCGACAAGGACGGCAAAGGTGGTGTGTATAACCTAGTCACCAAGCGCGGCCTTTGTCGAGGCGACCGCTCCAAGATCTCTTGGACGCAGGTCGAGACGGGCTCTGCCATCACCTGGAAATACCCAGGTTGCGTGTTGTTGGGCGACAACTCGGTAGGCGAGTTCTACTCTGTTGCCGTGACCAACAACTACCAACAGGCCGACACGGGCACCAAAATGATTCACCTAGGCAAGAACACCCGCAGCACGATTATATCTAAAGGTATCTCAGCTGGTCACAGCCAAAATGGTTACCGTGGTTTGGTGAGAGTGGCTGCCAAAGCAGAGAACTCGCGTAACTATTCACAATGCGACTCATTGCTTCTGGGTGACAAATGCGGAGCCCATACCTGGCCTTACGTCGAATGCGGCAACGAATCGAGCATTCTTGAACACGAAGCTACGACCTCGAAGATCTCCGAAGACCAATTGTTCTACTGCCAACAACGTGGCATCCCTACTGAGAAGGCCATTGGTCTTATCGTCAATGGTTATGCTAAGGATGTGCTGAACAAACTGCCTATGGAATTCGCCGTTGAGGCACAGAAATTATTATCAATAACGCTGGAAGGAAGCGTCGGATAAATAATTATCAATTCTCAATTCCATGCCCGCCCGTTCAAATAACACACCCTTTTGGTTGCTTCTCATCGGATTGTTCCTCATTCTGGTGAGCAAGAGCCTATTGACCGAAGGCATGTTCTTTGACGGCGTGACCTATGCCAGCATTTCGCGCAATTTGGCAGAAGGGCAGGGGACATTCTGGAATCCCCATTACACACAGACCTTGTATCCCGAGTTTCGTCAGCATCCCCCCTTGGCCTTGGGCATGGAAGCTTTGGCTTTCAAGGTGTTTGGCGATCATTGGTGGGTCGAGAAGGCCTATTCCGTGTTGATGTTCCTACTCTCGAGTTTGTTCATTGCTTTGATTTGGAAGCGCACCACCAACAACCTTCGGTGGGCTTGGCTGCCGTTGCTATTTTGGATTGCCATGCCTTTGGTTTCGTGGAGTGCGACAAATAACCTGCTCGAAAACACCATGTCGCTCTTCGTGTTGCTCTCAGTCTATCTGATGATTGTCGGTTACCAACGCAACCATAAAATTTGGCTTTTTTTGTCGGCTGTCGCCTTGCTATTGGCTTTTCTCTCCAAAGGATTCACGGGGTTGTTCCCCTTGGTGTTCCCGATTCTTTATTGCGCTTTCGACCAAAATCGCAAATGGATCCAAGGACCCATCGACAGCTTGCTCCTGTTGGTTGCTGTGGCGGTGTTTGCCGGGATTATGTTCTTGGTTTGCCCTGGCTCTTTTGGCTATATTAAGGACTACATCCGACTTCAAGTCATCGGTGGAGGGTTGTACGAAGCAACAGCATCTTCAAGATTCTATATTGTTTTCGCTTTATTGCAACAACTGATGATTCCGATTGTCCTTGCAATCGTTTTGGTGATTTGCAAGGCTAAAAGCAAGGTCAATTCGAAGGTCTTTGAGTTTCCACCTGATAAAGGTTGGTTTTATAGCTTCCTGATTTTAGGGCTTTTGGGTGTGCTGCCTATCATGGTGAGCGTGAAGCAACGCGACTTCTATATGCTGGCAGCCTTGCCTTTCTTTGCCTTGGCTTGCGGACATATTACCCTTTCGATGTTGACTTTATGGTTGCCCAAGATAACGCCAAAAGTGCGTGGATGGATGACCCTTGGAGCAGCTTGCGTCGTGTTGTTGGGATTGGTCTTGAACGTGTTCCATATCGGGAAATACGGCCGCGATGAAGCGTTGATTGAAGAAGTGAAACAAAAGATTACGGAGTCTGAAGGCAATAATGTCATTGAAATATCACAAGAAGAATATACACAGTGGGCAAAGCATGCCTATTTTATGCGTTACGGCAAAATCAGCTTAAGTCCAACAGAAAACTGAACAACTGAATAACTGAATAACTGAACAACTGATCAATATGTTACTGAACATCAAAAACCTACACGTCTCCATCGGAGGCAAGGAAATCCTGAAAGGATTGAATCTGGGCGTCAACGAAGGCGAAATCCACGCCATCATGGGTCCCAACGGAACAGGAAAGAGCACGCTGGCTGCAGCCATCACGGGTCGCGAGGGCTATGAAATCACCGAAGGTGAGATCTGGTACAAGGGCAAGAACATCGTTGGGATGTCGCCCGAGGACCGCGCCAACGAAGGCATTTTCCTGAGTTTCCAATACCCTGTCGAAATCCCTGGTGTGAGCATACAGAATTTCATGCGCACCGCTGTCAACTCGAAGCGTGAGTACCAAGGTCTGCCTCCAATGAGCACGGTCGACTTCATGAAGATGATGAAGGAGAAGCAGGCCATGGTGGAAATCACAGAGAAGCTGCAGAACCGTTTTGTCAATGTGGGTTACAGCGGTGGCGAGAAGAAGAAAAACGAAATCTTCCAGATGGCTATGTTGGAGCCGAGCCTCGCTATCCTTGATGAGACCGACTCGGGCCTCGACATCGACGCATTGCGCATCTGTGATGTACGACGGACGCATCGTCAAGACGGGCGGCAAGAACCTCGCCCTCGAACTCGAAGAAAAAGGCTACGAATGGATTAAGGAACTTTGATTATGAACAACCAACTTATCTTAGCCGCCAACCAAAGCCGCGAAATCATTGAGTATGACGATGACGCTCACCTGTCATCCGAGCCGAAGGTCTCCGAAATCATCCTCAATGAGAACTCGAGCCTTGAGTTGTATGTGCTGCAGAATGTAAGCAACGAGGCTTCCATCCAAAGGGAGTTCAAGGTCAAGCAGTTGGCTGACAGCCGACTGAAGATTGTGGTCATCACCTTCAACGGTGGCGATGTGCGAAACACCTATCATGTCGACTTGGATGGCGAAGGCGCCGACACGCAGGTGCATGGTTTGTATCTCATCGACAAGACCCAGCATGTGGAGAACTTCCTGAAAGTGAACCACAATGTGCCGCATTGCACCAGCAACGAGAAGTTCAAAGGCGTTATCGATGACTCGGCCTCGGCGGTGTTCAACGGCCATGTGTATGTGGCCAAAGATGCCCAAAAGACCGATGCCCACCAAAACAACAGTAATATCCTCCTGACCTCAACGGCCAAAGTCAACAGCCAGCCTTTCCTTGAGATATATGCCGATGATGTGAAATGCTCGCATGGCACTTCCACGGGCCAACTTGACCAAGAGGCCATGTTCTACATGCGCCAGCGTGGCATCAGCAAGGCCAATGCCAGGATTCTGTTGATGTATGCCTTTGCCGCTGAGGTGAGCAACCATATCGGAAACGAGATGCTGCACGAGCACATCGACGACATGATCAAGCGCCGTCTTCGTGGTGAACTCTCGAGCTGCGAGAACTGCGTGTTGCGTTGCAGCCATCCGAAGGAATATAATTTTGACATTGATTATTCTAAAATCTGACAATGGCCTATGGCTTATGGCTAATGGCCGCTTTCACAGGAGATTGAAGCGGCCATAGTCATAGTTTGGGCCATTGTTAAGGAAACTAAAACAGTTAAGTCTGAAAACGATGTTTAGTATCAATGAAATAAGAGAGCAATTCCCCGTCCTGAACCAGCAGGTCTATGTCAAGCCCTTGGTTTATTTTGACAATGCAGCCACCACGCAGAAGCCCTTGTGCGTCATCGACCGTGAGCGCGACTATTACCTGCACGAGAACTGTAACATCCACCGAGGGGTGCATTACTTGAGCCAGAAGGCGACCGAGGCCTACGAACATGCTCGTCAAACCGTTGCCGATTTCATTCATGCCAAGGAAGCAAAGGAAATCATTTTCACGCGTGGCACTACCGAGTCGTTGAACCTGTTGGCTACATCATTCGAGCACTTTTGCATTGGCGAAGGTGACAATGTGTTGATTACAGCCATGGAGCACCACTCCAACCTCGTGCCTTGGCAGCAGATGGTGCAGCGCCATCATGGCCAACTGCTTGTCGTGCCAATGGATGACAAAGGTGTCCTGGACTTGAATCGTTACGAAGAATTGCTGAAAGAAGGGCCGAAGGTGGTGTCGATTGCGCATATTTCCAATGTGTTGGGAACCATCAATCCAGTAAAGGAGATGATTGCGATGGCGCATCAATACGGCATTCCCGTAGTTGTTGATGGCGCCCAGTCCATTGCCCACCATCCCATTGATGTTCAAGACTTGGATTGCGACTTCTTCGTTTTCTCCGGCCATAAGATGTATGCGCCTATGGGCATCGGCGGCTTGTACGGCAAGGTCGAATGGCTGGAGAAACTGCCGCCCTACCAATTCGGGGGTGAGATGGTCGACACGGTGAGTTTCGAGAAGACTACCTTCAATGTGTTGCCATACAAGTTTGAGGCTGGCACGCCCAATGTGGGTGCAGCATTAGGCTTGGAAACGGCCATTCAATTCATTCAAAGTCTTGATAGGAATGAAGTTGAAAAGCATGAAACCCGGCTTTTGCAATCTGCCATCGAGCAACTTTCTGATATTGAAGGAATCCGTTTTATCGGAGAGGCAGCGCATCGTTCTGGTTTGGTTTCCTTCATCATCGATGGCATCCATCCCTATGACTTGGGCACCATTATTGACAAAATGGGTGTGGCAGTGCGCACAGGTCACCATTGCGCAGAGCCGGTGATGACACGTTTTGGCATCCCAGGCACGGTGAGGGCCTCGTTTGCATTGTATAATACGATGGAGGAAGTGGAAGTCTTCGTCAATGCGGTGAAAAAAGCTGCGATGATGCTGCGTTAAGCCTCTGACGATGGGGCTTCTGTAGGAGCAGTCTCAGTTGCTGGTTCTTTTGTCTTTTCCTCTTGGTTATCAACGGCTTCCAACTTCAATTTTCCGTCTTTCAACTTGATTTTCTTTTTCACTCGGATGGGTGCGATGATGAGCACCATGAGTGCTTCGAGGGCATATTTCATCCAAGGAATGAAACCTGTTGTCACCAATTGGAACACGATGAGCAGAATCGAGGCAAGCACGAAGATGGCTTTGCCATGATTCTTCTTTCTGAAGATTTGTATTAAACTGAATACCAGTGTTAAAAGCAGGACGAGCTGAAGGATTGGTGTTAACAGCTCAGATTTGTCTTGCTTGAAATTGGTTTCGTTGTAATAGTAGGAGTCGATGTAATACTGGCTGAAAATGACTGTGATGATGGCGAAAATGAGCAAGAAACTGTAGTAAGTGATGGCGAAGCTGGCTGCCACTTTCATGGGAAGTGTCATTTCCGGTTTCAGGTTGAATATCTTGCCTTCGCGCTGTTCCATGGTCATTCGGGTTTTTGCATGTTTTCAATCATCTCCATCCGTTTGAAATAGAGGTAATACAGCAAGATGAAGATGGCGGTGAGCATGAGGTCGGAGAAGAAAGGTGAAGGTTTCTGCAAGGGATAGACGAACACGGAGCTGTTGATCAGCATGCAGATTTGGGCGAGGGAATAGATATGGAAACCGCGCTTGTCGCCTTTGAACATCCTAATGACGCCAATCAGCGATGCGACAAACAAAACCAAGAGGATGATGTAGAACTTGGAGTCGATTTGGGAGAAAACCTGCATGGCTTCGTTCATGGCCTTGGCAAATTCTCCACCCATGGCCGAGAAGGGTTGCAGCATCTCCTCAAATTGTCCATTCTTGTACATCGCGGTCATGCTTGGTTTCATGATCAATGACATCGACGCGCTGAAAATGTTCCAACAGGCGTTGATGAGCGACATCACCAAGAGAATGGTCATCCCTACGGGGCGTTTGGTTGGTTGTGTGTTGGTTTCCATATTGTTTGTTTTGCTTGTAGGGCTGTCACACTGTGGCAGCCGCTTTTGTTTTTACGAGCGGCTGCCGTGCTACGACAGCCCTACAAACCAATCATTTGTTTTGCAAATCATCAAATGCCAGCGGGTAGTCTTTCACGAACTGCACGCTCTTGGCAATCTCAGTGTACATCACCTTGTCGATGCGAACGAACTCCACCTGCTTGCGGTATTCGGCGACGAACTTCTCGATGATGGGCGATGACTTCAGCGGACGGCGGAACTCAAGGGCCTGTGTGGCGTTGAACAACTCGATGGCCAAAACACGCTCCAAGTTTTCGGCCACGCGCAAAGCCTTGGTGGCGGCGTTGGCACCCATGCTGACATGGTCTTCCTGACCTTGTGACGACTCAATGCTGTCGACCGAAGCAGGCGTGCAGAGCTGCTTGCTCTGGCTTACGATGCTGGCGGCGGCATATTGCGGAATCATGAATCCGCTGTTGAGGCCAGGTTCGGCTACGAGGAACGACGGCAGATCACGTTTGCCACCGATGAGTTGGTAAATACGGCGTTCGCTGATGTTGCCCAATTCAGCCATGGCGATGGCCAAGAAGTCTAAGGTGATGGCGAGCGGCTGGCCGTGGAAGTTGCCAGCGCTGATGACCAGGTCTTCATCAGGGAAGATGGTCGGGTTGTCGGTGACGGCGTTGATTTCCTCGCTGAACACGGAGGCCACATAGTCGATGGCATCCTTGGAGGCACCATGCACTTGAGGC
>CADBGN010000047.1 GCA_902794155.1 uncultured Bacteroidia bacterium | reverse complement strand
CTTGAAAACGCTTTTTGCATGAAAAATCAACAATGTCCACTTCAAAAAATTATTAACCATTAAAAAATTTTTTGTGTCTACTTTTTCAAGCTGGTACACCACCTTGCAAAAAGTTGCAATTTCACCCTCAAAAACCTTGCAAAAAGTTGCAAATTTACCCTCAAAAAGGTTGTAAAAAGTTGTAATTATACCCTCAAAAACCCTGCAAAAAGTTGCAAAATAAATTTTGTATATATAAAAAATTCGTATCTTTGCATCCATAAAAACGCCTGAATAAAATGTATCAAAGAAAAGTAATTCAACAGCTTAACTTATGGAATAACAATCCAAAAAAGCGTGCCGCACTGTTGAGCGGAGCTCGTCAAGTCGGAAAAACAACATCCGTCAGGATATTCGCCAAGGAAAACTACACCCATTTTATAGAAATAAATTTCCTTAGAAATCCCGACGCCAAGAATGCTTTTGAAGGCACTCTCGACACGCGTTCCATAATTCTAAGCCTTTCCGCAATGGGCTTCGGCCCTTTTGTTGAAGGTAAAACATTGGTTTTCTTTGACGAAATTCAGGAATGCCCCAAGGCAAGGACTGCAATCAAGTTTTTGGTGGAAGAGGCAAAATACGACTATATTGAATCCGGTTCTTTGCTGGGCATCAACTACAAAGACATTCCATCGTACCCCGTCGGATTTGAAGAGGAAATAATGGTATATCCCTTGGACTTCGAAGAATTTTTGTGGGCAAAAGGTATAAACGGCGAGATACTGGAACTTTTGCGCGACTGCTACAACAACATCAAGCCTGTGCCGCAAGTGATTCACGATCAGTTCAGTCGCTACTGGCGCGAGTACTTGGTTGTCGGCGGTATGCCGGATGTCGTAAGGGCTTTCTTGGAACAAAACGATTTCCGGCAGGTTGTAAAAACGCAACGCTCTATTCTGACAACATACAAGGCCGACATTGCCAAATATGCAGGCAACTACCGTTCGTCAGCACGCCAGGTGCTCGATGCCATTCCCGCCGAGTTAGGCAAGCAGGACAAGCGTTTTGTCCTGGCGAACCTGGAGAAGGGGGCCTCGCGCCGCAAATACGACAACCCCACGCAATGGATTGTCGATGCCGGGTTGGCATATTATTCGTTCAATACCAAGGCATTCGAACTGCCGTTTGAAGCCACCGAAAACCGAAGCCTGTACAAACTTTATCTTGTTGACACCGGACTGATGAGCAGTATGTTGCTGCACAACATACAAATGCAGGTAATGAACGGAGATATCGGCGTAAACGAAGGTGCCCTGACAGAAAACCAGATTGCCTGCGTGCTTGCCTCGAAAGGGCTGCCGCTACACTACTACGACCACAAGAGCCGCCAGGAGCTTGATTTTGTGCTGGCCAACAACGGCAAGATTGACATCGTCGAAGTAAAATCGGGCAGCAACTACCGCAAGCACGCCTCGCTGGATGCCGCCATAGAAAGATACGCCGACAAGATAGGCCGCAGCATCGTGTTCGGCCCCTGCAACGTTGAGCGAAGCGAAAATGTCACATACCTGCCTCTTTATATGTCGGTTTTCTTCTGAAAGTAAGGGCGTGTTTGTCCCATACCAGGAGATTGCGCGGCTCAACATTTTCCATATGACAACCTGAGACAATCTTGCGATGGTTGGGACTATTTATACCCTTTGCCATAACAATATGGACAAGTTGCGTGGTAATGGCTTGCGAAGACGGTTTTGCTACATTCGTTGCAGTATTTCTTGTCCCCGAGACCAAGAGTGAATGCATCATCCTTTATTATCTTTCCTGATCCATTGCAATAGATGCATTGCGTTCTTGTGGGTTGCGACGGCTGTTGACGGGTCGGCGTCTGTTGCTGCTGGTTTTGCTGTTGTTGCGGATATTGCTGTTGAGGGTACTGCTGCGCGGGGTAGACGGGTTGCGGAACGTATGTGCCGCCTGTGGAGCCACTGCTGCTTGGCTTGCGGATAAGCGAGCAGGTGGTTGCGCCAGCAGGTGGTGTGGCGCGTTTGTAAACGTAGATGTCGCCATTGTCCAACACCACGTTGAGCACACTCTTGTCGCTGTTGAACTTGAACGAGGTGTTTTTGCCCCAATAGCTTGAACCTTGATAGGTGGTGTACTGTGCGTTGCTGTAATTATTGTTTCGAGTCAGTGTACCGTGACCAACACCTACGCCTTTGCTGGACGATTCGAAGCAGATGTCGCTGACAAAGGTAATGAATTGCCCGCCGGAGACATTCTTGTTGGTAGTGCCTCCAATCCTGGTGCTCGACAATTTATAATAACGTACATCCTGCGCCGAAGCACCAATGCTGAATACCGCCAACAATGCAAAGACCAACCATTTATTCATTGAGGAAGTCATAATTTGCAGCTTTGGGAAGGAGGTCTTCTTTAGGAATACGCGTGAAATAACATTTATATTTAATTAATCCATTTTCCTCTCTCCATATCACAAGATTTGATAAATCGTATGATACGGCACAGTAGTAATCATATCCTTCAATTTTATAGACAGACCGACTATTTGAAGGAATGTCGGAGCGGTAATTTGCCATATGAACGTGTATGGTTCTCCACCATCTTTCTATATTCCCTTCCACATAATGATTGCCAGGAGAATCTGATCGTTCAAATGCATTAGGGTCTACTCCCAAGACTTTTCTAATATTCTTTTCACTGCAGTAGGGAATTAATACTGAGCACTTGAATAATGCTTCTTTTCCATTAAATTGCCAAATAGTAATATCGTCTGAATTGACTCGTTTGTAGAAAAAGGTACCATTACTATAAGATTGTCCTACCGCCATATTGGCGATTCAGAATGTCGTGCATATAAACACGATTATTGTTTTAATGTTTGTTTTCTTCATCTTTGAAATGTTTTATTATGTGTATAATTAGATGATGTCCGTGTTCCCTGATAAGATCAGGAAGGTTGTTTGTAATGTATTGCAGCACACTTGCTCCCGCAGCTGCGGCCACAGTTGAAGGAGATGCTATTAGTGTTGCAATTGATAGTATATATTTGCCTTTTTTCGACTGCAAAATTACGAATACTATCCCATCCTGTCCACGACAGATGTTGTCATACGACAACATCTGTCGTGGCAGAGAGGATATTTGAGTAAGGAAGAAAGAGGTCGGTACGAAGATTTTGACTGATGCGTAGGAGCAGTTGGGTGTCAATGGATGGCTTGTTGTAGATGCGTTGTAGTGTACGTGGAGTGACACCAATTTGGTCGGCGAGCCATTGTTTGGAACGTCCTTGCCGATGTAGTTCTTCTCGGATAATGTGTCCTATGTGTATCTGCATAGCGATTGCTGTTTATGCGATTTGCTACCGATTCCTTGGGGTTTTCCCGATGACCACAGACAAAAAAAGAAGGCGAGCAATCTCGTCTCCTGACTGCGGTCGTGGAATACCTCTCAAAGGAAAGACTCAAATGCTCGCTATTCAGCGAACATTTGCCTTTGTTTCCCTTTGAGGCCTTTGATGAAATTTCCACGTTTCAGTCAGGTCGAAACAAATAGCAAACGCTTAGTTGTTTATATTTAACAATTCATTTACATTATTTTTAATTCATAATAATCTTTACAAATTTACAATAACTTATTTTTACGAATTACACAATAATTATTAATTATGCAATACTCATTTTAATTATGAGAGATTCTTTTCATTTTGCAAAAATACAACTATTTTCTCATCTGACAAAATGAATAGGAATAACTTCGACAAAATCACCCTTTTATCTGCACTGCGAAGCCTTCGTCGATGAGGGGTTTGAGGAGGGTGCGCATCTCGACGGGGGTGACCTTCTGCAGGTTTTGGGCCGGGGTGGGGCGGTCGATGGTGTAGGCCATAACCTCACGCGGACGCAGCGTGCGGATGATGTCGAGCATTGGCAACACCACCTCGTCGCTGGTGGAGTCAAAATCAAGACTGCGCAGCAGGCACCATTGCAGGATGAAATTGCCATTGAACTGCTTCAGCGCCTCGACGACGCGGGCCACATCGTAGCCTGGTGCGGGATTGTTGATTTTGGCAACCAGCTCGTTGGTGGGAGCGTCGATTTTCATTATCGGATTGTCGACCTTGCGCAGGGCTGCGAATATCTCGGGGATGTGGACGCGCGTGGCATTGCTCAGCACCGACACCTTGGCCGAAGGCGCAAACTGGTCGCGCAGCGCCAGCGTGTTGTCGATAATCAGCGGGAACTCAGGATTCAGCGTTGGCTCGCCGTCGCCGCTGAAGGTGATGGAGTCAACCTTTGTACCTTCGGCATAAAGGTCCTGCAGTTTGTTGTTCAGGTCGTGGCGCACCTTCTCGGCCGAGGGCAGCTTGGTGTCGTTGCGCCCGTCGCGGTTCCAGCCGCACTCGCAATAGATGCAGTCGAAGTTGCAGAACTTGCCCTTCTCGGGCAGCAGGTTGATGCCGAGCGACGTGCCAAGTCGACGGCTATGTATGGGTCCGAAAACAGTCTCTTCTCTTAGCATTGGTTTGTTGTTTAAAGTTTATCGGTTAAAGGTCAGAACTGAAAAAAAACTCTAAGCCAATCTCTTTCAACCTTTAAAACAGTTTTAACCTTTACAACCAGAAATGCAAAAATACACTTTTTTTGCGACATATACGATGTTTTCACTTATATTTGCAAATCCAAAGCAGAAAGTACCGCAGCCACAACAAATTGTGCATCAGCGTAAAACCACGGCTTTGGCACATCCAAAAAATGCAAAAATACAGAAGCTACATACTGCCCGCTGCCATCGTTTTAGGCCTTTTGCTGCACAAATACTGCGCAATGTTCAGCTTTATGGTACCCTACATCATCTTCACTATCCTTCTACTCACCTTTTCTGCCGTGGACATCAAGCGGTTGCGTATGAGCTGGCTCGACATTTGGCTGATGCTGTTCCAAATCACTGTAAGCCTTGGTTCCTACCTGATACTGAAATGGCTGGGAGCAAGCAATATAGTTGCCGAGGGAGTGCTGATAGGCGTGCTCTGTCCCATCGCGTCGTCGGTTGCCGTCATCAGCTGTATGCTCGGTGCCAACCGCGAGACGGTGACGGCCTACACCATTATCGGCAACCTGATGGTAGCCATCGTAGCGCCCATATACTTCTCATTTATCGGCAATCAGCAAGACATGCCCTTCTTCGAATCTTTCTGGCTAATCCTCAAACGAGTAGGTACTGTTATAGGCCTACCTTTTTTCGTGGCATGGGCGTTGCAGGCATGGTGGCCTAAAGGTCACGACTTTTTGAGCCGACACCGCGGCAAGTCATTCTACCTATGGGCATGTGCACTTCTCTTGACGCTCGGCAAAACCATCGATTTCATTTTCCTTCATGGTGAGGGCAACTGGCACAACATCATCTGGTTGGGCATCGCCTCGTTGCTGTTCTGCATCTTTCAGTTCGGCTTTGGTCGTTGGCTGGGAGCCAAATATGGCGACAAGATAAGCGGAGGACAGCTTCTAGGACAGAAAAACACCGCTATGGGCATCTGGATGGCCAACTACTACCTGACGCCGCTGGCATCGGTCTTTATGGCCTTCTATTCCGTCTTTCAAAACGTATGGAACAGTTGGCAGTTGTGGAAGGTTGGTAAAAAAACTCAGAAACACAAAACCCCTTAAATATCAATCAATGAAAACAAACATTATACTGACTGCAGCAATTGCATTTGTTATGCGTTCTGCCTGCACAAGCAAAATTGCGCAGTTTTCGTAGGCAGACGCATTATCTGGGAACAAACGACACGGAAGCCCGTTGGTCTTCCGTGTCGTTCTTTATTCTTCCTTCAGCAGTTCGTCCACCTCGTCGGCAAGTTCGCGGTATTTTTTTTTCTCGCGTTTGTTGACAAGGAAGCCGACCAACAGACCTGTCGGGACAGTGCTAAACAACGTGATGAGGCCGTCGAAGGTGCTTCGGTTGAATTCATAGACAATAATTGCAACGATAAGTATTCCGCCCAGGATTTGAATTATGCGGTTTCCGCGCTGGCTGCTGTCAGTACAGTTGTTCACCGTCTCGCGCAATGTCTGCAGCCCGTCGCGGCTGCCCGTAAGTGGACGTATAAGGTTGAATGTGGTCAGAATACCGGAAACTATAATCAGTGCCATTAAAAAATCGAAAGCCACAACCAGCCACAGGTCGAGTATGCCTTCCGCGAAATGCAGAAACGTAACAAACGCAGCTCCCACAGCCAAGACAATGCTGTAGAATAGGTTACGGTTAAAGAGATGCTTTGCATGGCGTTCGACAGCACGCCGCCATACGTCTCTGCGAAATGTGCTGTGATGTTCGATATGCTGTTGCAGGCCGCAGAGTTCCTGTTGCAGTTCCTGCTTGATGTCCAAATTGTTTTCCATTTTGCAAGTGATTTAATCGGTTATTTTTTTGAGTTTTTCGCGAATGCGGACCAGACGCACGCTTACATTGTCGACGCTGATGCCCATTATGGCTGCAATCTCGTCGTAGGGCAAATCCTCGAGCCACAGCAGTATCAGCGCACGGTCGAAGGGATGGAGCTTACCGATGCGGCGGTGCAGGCGCGAGGCTGCCGGGCATTGCTCCTCGTCGGCAAAAAGATCCACATCGACATCGAGGGGGTTGCTGTCGGGTCGGTGACGCCAATGGCGGTCGGCACTGATGCAGGTGTTCAACGCCACGCGGTACACCCACGTCTTCTCTGAACTTTGCCCTATAAAGCTGTCGAACCCCTGCCACAGCCGGATAAGCGCCTCTTGTGCCAGGTCGTCAGCTTCTTGCCGCTCGTTGGCGAAGAGATAGCAGACCGAATAGATTGTCTGCCGCTGCCGTTCGACAAGTTGCTCAAAGGCTCGTTCCTTTTCTTCTTTGTTTTTCATTGTTTTGTATTTACACGTTAATCCCCATGAATTGCCTCGATGGGTGTTTTGGATTTAAACCATTTTTGCCCATTAGACGCAATTCTTTTCGAAAAACTACACCCAAGTCTAAGATTTTTTGCAATTGCTAAAAAACACCATCCGGGAACGCACAGCAACACAGGTACGCTTGCTGTTCGGACGGTTATAATCCCATTACGTCGCGGGTGCGGTTGAGGGTGTTGCGGCCCACGATATATGCATAGCAGGCCGAGGGCATAAACTGCAGGTTGCCCCAGGGCAGGCTCTTCAGCCCGCTTTGCGTCATTGTGGTGACCAAGGCCTGCGAAAGGCCGTTTTTCTGCATAAAGGCACGGAGCGAGCCCAAATCGTCGGGATTCTCATAATAGCGGTCGCTCCATTTCACCTCGACGGCCCAATCGGGCTTCATACGCCCCATATTCACGCCGACGATGTCCACCTCGCCCATTGCCTTCTTGCCTTGCCGCCAGCTGGCGTAGGCGATGTCGGACCCCAGGCGCGGTATCCACTGGGCATAGATGGCCGTCTCGACCATAGCGCCGATCTCAGCGTCGCTCTGCTCGATAGGCTGGAAAAGAGCGCAACGCAGCGACGGGTTGGTCAGGTAGATTTTGAAGCTGTGGTCGCGCTGGTAGCGTTTGCCCATATCGTCGGTGCGGCGGATCACCTTTATTAGGAATGCCGCTTCGAGATACTGCACGTACTTGCGCAGCGTCTCTTTGTTCACGCCCGAATTGGTGGCCAGGCTTTCGTACGAGAACTCGCCCGCCGAATTGTAGGCAATCTGCGTGAAAAGCGAGTTCAGCTCTTGCACGTCCGATATGCCGTAGAGGCTAGGCAGGTCGCGCAGCAGCACCTTGTCGATGATGTCGTGGCGGATATACTGGCGCGGGTCGGCCTGGTCGTGCAGGTTGAACGCCACTTCGGGATAGCCGCCATAGTTGATATAGTCTATAAATGTCTTGTTCATCAATTTGATGTCGGTTGCCTCGAAGCAGTGGGTCTTGTGGCCGTTCCATTGAATCGACGACTCGCGCAGCAGGTGTTCCTCGCTGCGCAGCCTGATGTACTCATAGAAGGTCAGCGGCGGAAGGCTGAAGTCGCTGAAGCGGCCGGCGCCGCTCTCGTTGCTGCTCTTTTTCAGGGCTGCGGCGGCACTGCCCGAAGCCACAAAGCGGACGTTGTGATATGTGTCGAAAAGCGACTTGAGGTGCACCTCCCAGTCTTTCAGGTACTGCACCTCGTCGAAGAAGACGAAACATTCGTTGCCCATCCAGCCGCTGTTGCCATTGGCCTGCATCGCAAGATAGAGCAGTCTTTCGAGGTCTACGCCATTGTATATGGGCGTTTCGACCGATACGAAAACAATGTTTTTCGGGTTCACGCCTTCGTCTATCAGACGTTGGATTGTATGGAAAATCATAACCGTTTTCCCCACACGGCGTGGTCCCATCAGTATTTGCGCCCGATTGACCTTGTGGTTTTTCACTAACGAAAAGAAGATGTCCAGATATGATCGTGGTGTCATCCGCTGATAATCGGGCAATATTTCGCCTATCTGCCACCACGGATTATCAATCCGTAATCTTGCAATTATATGTTTTTCAATATTTTCGTTAGGTACCATAACGTTCTGTCGTTTTGTTTTCAAAATGCAAAATTACACGATTTTCCTAATTAAGCAAAAAAATATTTGCTTAATTTGGATTTTAGGGTAATTTTAGTGTAAAAATGCCTTATTTTTAGGCGGTATTTTTCTTATTTTGCCAATATATATTATTGGTTTACATTGTGTTATATAGCGTTAGCAAATTAAGCAAAAAAATATTTGCTTATTTTGCCATTCCGCTATTTTCTCACCGTTTTTTACCCAAAATACTATTGTCATTCGCTGCAGAATCGGCCCCCCAAAGGACAAATACTGACACTTCGCAAGCAAACAGAACCTTTTTGAAAGAAACGTGCTGATTCTGCCTCGAACGAAAAGCAAAAGGACATATATTCAACGGCGGATGGGGTCGTCGGACTCTATGGATTCGATGATATTCAGATAGTTCTGGTAACGCTCGCTGCTTATCACGCCGTTTTCGACGGCCTCCTTGACAGCGCAGCCGGGCTCGTGGCGGTGGGTGCAGGTGGCGAAACGACAGTCCTGCAGGCGCGACCGCATCTCGGGGAAGAAATGCGACAGCTCCCACGGCTTGAAATCGACCATTCCGAACTCCTTGATACCGGGGGTGTCGATGAGGAAAGTCGGCTTTGCTAAAGACTTATCGCCATCTTTCTGAGAATTAAGGTTTAGTGGGAATATCTCCGCAAAAGTGGTAGTATGCTTGCCCTTGAGCGACCAGTCACTTATTTCACCAACCTTGAGATGCAGAGTGGAATCGATGGCGTTAAGGAGTGCTGATTTACCCACACCGCTATGCCCGCTGAAGAGACAGACTTTGCCTTCAATAAACTCTTTTACAACCTCTATCCCATCGCCAGTTAGTGCAGACACCTCATATACGGGGTAACCTACATTACGGTAAATATCCTTTATTTCGTTCAACAAAGGCCGCAACTCGTCATCTATCAGGTCGCACTTGTTAAAAATGATCGCTGCCGGAATGTGATAGGCCTCGGCTGTCGCCAACAGCCTGTCGATAAACCCTGTTGATGTCCTTGGAAACCCGAGGGTAGCAACTAGGCATAGCTGGTCAATATTGGCAGCAATTACATGTGTCTGCTTGCTCAGCTTTGTAGAACGCCTGATAATACAATTACGACGGTCAGCTATATCCACAATCATGCCTGTACCATCTTCCAAAACCTGGAATGAAACATGGTCACCTACAGCTATAGGATTGGTCTGTTTGCTGCCACGAATGCGGAAATTACCCCTCAAACGGCAGGCGAAAGTCTCACCCCCTTCGACAAGGACACTATACCAACTGCCTGTCGTTCTGACTACTAAACCTTCTTTTTGCAAATCAAAGGACATTTAACTACATCTTATTTTAAGATTGCAAATTTATGTTTTTTTCTTGACAAAACGATTGAATGAAAAAAAAATTGTATTTTTGCAATGCAACAGTCCTAATAGATACGAAAACTTGAATATGATTCAGTATTAATATTCAAATGTTTAACCATATTCAAAGTCACATTTCATTACTTAATCATCTTAATCATTAAAAGAGCCTCAATCTATTAGAATAGAATTGCTTAAAAGTTGCCAAAAACCAAAATAATAAGCCATAGCATCAAAGAACTATTAGTATGAATAAAAGGATTAAAAATCTGAATTTTATACTGCTTATTGCAGTCCTAATACTCGCAAACAGCTCTTTTGCCCAAAACGACTATTGGGACGACTTGTCCGTTTATCAAGTGAACAAAATGCTCCCACATGCCGACATCATACCTTCTGATTCCCAGTGGGTGATGAATTTGAATGGAACATGGCCTTTCAAATTCTTCGAGAGGGCAGAATATGTACCGAGAGGAGAGACAGGGACACCAAATACTGCCATTTTCGAGAAAGATTACCCTCTTGACGGCTTTGACAGAATCATGGTTCCTGGCAATTTGGAACTCCAAGGTTTTGGAGTGCCTGTATATGTCAACATGAAAAATGAGTTTCCATCAAATCCGCCTCATGCACCACGAACATATAACCCTACCGGCGTTTATGTTCGCGATGTGGAAATTCCCTCAAACTGGGCAAACAGACAGACTTATTTCCGTATTGGAGCCGCGGCTTCTTCGGTAGAGCTGTATGTCAATGGTCAATTCGTAGGTTACAGCGAGGACTCAAAGACACCAGCAGAATGGGATATTAGCAACCATGTGCTTGCTGGAAAGAACAGAATCTGCATAATCCTACACCGCTGGAGTAATGGCAGCTATCTGGAATGTCAGGACATGTGGCGTATGAGCGGCATCACAAGAGATGTGACCATGTATAGCCTGCCGAAAAACCATATAACAGACTACCGCATCGACGCTCTGCTGGACACTGTGGACTATAGTACAGGAAAGTTGTCAGTAATCATATACGGTGACAGCTTGCGTGAAAATGAGCGCAGTGAAAACATTGTCGAAATATCGCTACCCGAACTTGGTCTCAGCCGCAGTTGTCCTTTTTCTGCAACAAAAGAAATGTTAGCCATTTGCCACAGACAGTTCTCTATACCATTTGTCAAACCCTGGACCGCTGAAACTCCAAGCCTATTTAATATTCGAATAAGACTACTCGACAATAAGGGCAACGAATTGCAAGTCATCGAAAAACAGATAGGGTTCCGCACAGTTGAGATTAAGGACGGCTTGCTGTGTGTCAATGGCAAACCCGAGACCATTAAGGGCGTGAACCGTCATGAACACAACGCCTATACGGGCCATGTAGTCAGCCGTGAGCAGATGGAAAACGATGTACGCCTGATGAAAGAGAACAACATCAACGCTGTACGCACATGCCATTACCCTGATGATGAATACTGGTACGAACTATGTGACCGCTACGGCCTCTATGTTTGGGACGAGGCCAACAATGAAAGCCATGCACAAGGATATGGGGAACAGAGCCTTGCAAAGAAGACTGAATGGACTGAGCCGATATGGTACCGCGTCAACAATATGGTGCAAAGAGACCGTAACCATCCGTCGGTAATTGTCTGGTCATTGGGAAACGAGTGTGGGAACGGTGTCTGCTTTGAGGAGGCCTACCGACGCACCAAAGCCACCGACCATACACGCCCCGTCAGCTACGAGCGAGCCGAGCTGGATTGGAACACCGATATCGTAGGGATAATGTATCCTAGCGTGGACTATCTGTCGTGGTACGGAAGAAAGATGGATTCGTTAGCAGCCGTAAACAACATTGCAGACATAAGACCATATATTATGGTTGAATACTGCCACGCAATGGGCAACAGTCTTGGCGGCCTGAGCGACTACTGGGACACCATAAACAAGTACAAATACCTGCAAGGTGGATTCATTTGGGACTGGCAGGACCAAGGAATAGCGATGACCGATGACAGTTTGCAGAACCCCGAAGAACCATCCCCCTTTACATGGAGCGTAACATGGGAAGCCCTGGGAGGTGATTTAGGCGAGCTGCCTGGCATTGAAGACGACGGTGACTTCTGTGCCAATGGAATCTGCAACAGCTGTGGCAAGCCATATCCATGCATGGAAGAGGTGAAAGCAGTGTACGGTGCCGCCAGCGGCATAAAACATTATTCACAGTCTGCTAAGATCACTCACAACCGAGCAACAAAACAGCCCGAGTACAAGAATGCCAAGCAAATAACTATAGAACGTTTAGAACTTTCGGCTGGAGAGATGAATATTACCATTAACCCGTTCACAGCAGCAATAGAAAGCTTTGCATGGAAAGGTGACACCATGCTCAAAGACATGCGACTAAACCTTTGGAGACCACCAACGCAGAACGACCGGGCTGACCCCAACGGAGCCGCAGCATGGGATGGGCTTGAACGGTTGAAAGTGAAAGAATCCAAGGCACAGGTGTCATCTGCAGAAAAATGCAAAGAAGCGATTATGGATTATGTGCTAACGGATGGCGAAGGAGGGGATATCGCTGTAAGGCAAATTGTCGAATGCAGCGAGGAAGGTGCCATGCGGATAAGCTGCAAGGTTAATCCTATGGGCAATTACCGCACACTTGCAAGAGTGGGAATACAAGCCCGTTTACCATATATGTACAAACGCACACGCTGGTATGGCTCACCTAATGAGGTTTATCCCGACCGCCGTTTTTCAAGCAGAGTGAAACGAAACGAGGTTGATAACTGGCTGTCGCTCATTGAATATCATGCTGTTCCACAGGAAGAAGGCAACCACGAAAGCCTTACCCTAGAACTAAACAAAGACAACAGCAAGTATATGCACATCCATGCCGACGGCAAGATGTTCAATTTCAGCATACACCCATATAGCGACAGCATCATGGCAGCCAACAAAAGATGGAATTTTTATTATCCGATATGGGAAGCCCTCGAAGATGGTGCCTTCCTCAATCTCGACAGTCGGGTTGCCGGACTGGGTACCGCCACTTGTGGTCCTGGTGTGCGACAGCAATATCAGCTCAGCGGGGACAGTATTTACACATTCAGTTTCAGTTTTATTCCATCTTATGACACCATGAATCTGCAGGTTGTCGAAGACATCTTTGGAGACAACAAAGAGATGAAAGAGCCTCTACTTACAGAGAAATCCCCGAACAAAATCAAAACGATACATTGTGGCACAACACCCAACAAACAATACTCGAAAGGCTTTCCAACTATTATATACGACGGCAAACGTGGTGTAGCAGGTAACTGGAATGACGGATGGGCAGGATGGCAGGGAATAGACACCCTGAATATGACCATATCGACAAGTTGCAAGGACGTTGCATCGGTGAGGATCGGCAGCTGCCACGCTCCCGACGACTGGGTCTTGATGCCCGAAAAAGTGGAGGTCTGGTTCCCTGACAGGAAAGAGTGGGTTGCTTGTCAGAAGACAGAGACTGTGGATACAAAGCATGGTCGACAACGGGTGTCTTACACATGCTATCCAAGACACAAGAAGAAGTGTTGGATAGGTGGATGGAAAGAGGTATCACTTTCCAAAGAGGTAAAAATACGCATCATCCACCCCTCTACCCTACCCGATTGGCACACATACAAAGGCGAGAAAGCATGGCTGATGATTGACGAAATCAAAATAGATTGACAACGCCAGCAACAACAATATAACGGGCAAACTTACCGACGAACATTAGGATAGCTGTAGGAATAGGGCGCAAACGGAGAAGACCCATAGCAATGGCGATAAGGTCACCTACTATGGGGAGCCATGCAAGAAGAGCAGCCAGATAGCCATACCGCGAGACCTTAAGATGAATTTTGTCGAGTTTTTGGCGGTCCACCTTAAGGTATTTCTCAAGCCAATCCCACTTACACAACCACCCCAGCAGAAAACTAATCATTCCTCCTAATGTATTGCCAGCCGCAGCAACGAGAATGACTACCCAGACATTATCGTAAACAAGAAGTGCACCAGCAACAAGAGCCTCTGACGAGAAGGGAACGATAGTAGCCGAAAGAGCACACCCTATAAAGAGTCCCAAAAGTCCTAGGTTTTCAAGCATCGCTATTATGACCGAAGAAGTATTGTCCCTTGCCGGTAGTAGCTTTACCAAAAGAGATAGCATTCTTGGGACAACGGTGGTAACAGGACATACAGTTAGTGCAGTTGCCATTCCATGAAGGACGACCGTTTTTCATCTTGATATTATGCAATGGACATGAACTCTCACAAATTCCGCACGAAACACAAGCATCTGAAACACAAAACTTACGGTCTGTAATCAGCAGTTTGTAGAATAGCGCATTAGTGATATGAGTATTAATCCATGGTAGTTTGCCTTTGACCACATCAAATCCATTTTCACGGCTCAGTATACGCTGTGCTACCAAAGGAAGGTTCTGTCGAACGGCATCTAGTTTTCGTTTCTCTCCATCAGGAGTATCGAGGTTGAAACCCTTGAGATTGATATAGGTTTCAGGCATAATGAAAGAGTAGACAAAATCCAGTTTCCATCCCAGAGTACTGCAGAATTTGGAGAAATGTTCAGCAGTGTTACCGACGCTGTCTCCACAAGTGCAGGCAAGATAAAGATACGAAGGCGTATGATTCAGTTGCAGTCGTTCAAGATAACTCATAACCACAAGAGGGACTGCCCATGAATACACAGGACACACTATTCCCAACGCCTCGTCCTCTTCTATTTGGAAAGTAGGATTAGCATCAGTGACATCCATTCGATATGACTTATCGTCTGTAAGTGTTGCAAGTGAATTAGCAACAAATTCGCTGTTGCCACAACCCGAAAAGAATAGAATCATACTATTTATAGTTACCGTTAGTTAGATTACCGTCGCTGACCGTGAATTCCATAATCTGCCAGCAATCTACAGGATTTCCCTTGCGGTCGGTTGCAGGAGTCCAGTTATGCGGCATAGTTTTAACAAACTCCAATACAATATTTGCAAATTCATACAGCTCGCCCTTACCTTTGCTAATAACCTTCCATTGCCCCACCTCACCTTTGCAGTTCACCATGAATGCCAAACGGACACGGAAGAGACGATTCTTGACACGTTCATCTGTGAGAGAGTTGTTAAGGAACCAGCTGCGGAAAGTAGACTTGTCGCCCATGTATGCAGGATTCTTCTTAGGGTGTTTGTAGTTGCCGACAGCTTCTGCCAGTTGTTTGTCATCAACAGAAAAGATAAGCGACTGATCGCAAGGGGAGAAAGCTGTTGCTTCAGCTGCACGTGTGTCCTCCTCAAAACTGGATGGAGAGAAATTTGAAGAAGTAATAACTCCATTAACTATACGGAGCTTTTGGGTTTTCGACACAGTATACTCCGGAACACCCATCTCTGTCGTCTCCCAAACGCCATAATGAACAACAAAGTCGCCTGTAATCCAACCAGCAAATACACCATTATTGCCAATCTTGATATCATTGGTTTTCTCCGACAAAAACCTATCCAAGTCTATATCATCCGTGGTGAAGGTGAAAACATCCTTGCCTCGATGCGAAACCACCTTTTGCAGAAACAGAGAGTCTCCTCGAAGGAGCCATTCCCCGAAAGGTGCTGCATCAGACAAACGGCCGTCGGTACAATTGGCAAAATATGAAAAAATATCATTATTATAGAACGTCATAGCGAGGGTCAAACTATTAGGCTTATGTTCAAGAAGCCCCTCATGACCATCATATATCACCTTCTCCCGATCCATAGAGCAACGAGCATAAAAGTCTATATAAGATTCGTTGCGTTCAAGCATACCGCGCTGGGTTTGGAAGCGGGAATCGGAAGGATCCTTAGCAAGCTTTGATTTATCAGATGATGATATAAAAAGGTTCTCGACAATGCGACCGTTGCGGATAAACAGGTATCGGTTACCATCGGCTTCGTCCGACTTCGATTCCTTTTTATCTTTCGGAATTAGCGTAAGTTTGACAAAACCAGTGAACCAATCCGTCAACACCATATCAGTGGAGAAAATTCCATTCGAATCTTTAGATGTAATATCGAAAAAATCAGGAGTAACAACAGTATCTATTCCTGACTCTGTCCAGAGGTTACCAAAACGTGTACGGTAGCGTTTTGCCTCGATAAAGCGAAGATAGAGAGCCTCATTTAATATTTCGAAGGTGGCAACATGACCTCTATTGTTGTTAGAACTCCAGAAATTGAAAGGAGATGCCAAGGCGTTAATTTGATAATAAACCATAAGCACGGAAGGTGCATAAGGTTCTACCGTCATCGCATAACGTCTATCATTCCATATCAAAGTATCAGCATCCTGAATCTTCTGGGCGAAAGATTCTGGTGCGAAAGAAAAGCCGCAGAGGGCAACGAACATAACAATGAATAACCTTTTCATACAAACAATAACGAATATGAAATGAAATTATTTCCTTGTTGTGACAAAAAATGAATACAAAAAAAGAGCACCCCGTTCTGGGATGCTCTCTATAAAAGATTGGCGGCGACCTACTTTTCCACAAACAAGTGCAGTATCATCGGCGATGTGAGGCTTAACTTCTCTGTTCGGAATGGG